>NZ_BAAHWU010000001.1:0-275673 GCF_054601275.1 Dysgonomonas reticulitermitis
GCAAACCGGTTGTGGGTCGCCGAGGGACGAAGCGCTAGCCTTTTGCTTACTTTTGGGCAATGCCAAAAGTAAGGGCAAGCCCGGCAGGGCGCGGCAGTAATGAGCATATGTTGAGAATATAAGCAATCTGTGATTGCGCGCAGAAGAAAAGGATGAAAATAATCGAACGTTTTTACATTACAGCAATAACTTTAACTGCTGATCGGCATTATATAATTGTTCTCAAAGAAGCCTTAAAAAAAGAAAAGGAACCTGTCTTTCAGATTCCCTTTCCTGTATGTATCCGGTTTTAATTCACATAAGCTAAAACCTGGTTCTTTTGCACTTTAGCCCCTTGTTTGGTTTCTATTTGTATAATTTTTCCCGAAGCCAGAGCTTTTACTTCTTCTATGCCGTAGTATGTTTGCAAGAAGCAGATGGTATCGCCTTCTTTCACTTCTGTTCCTATAACCGGAGCAGTAGATACATCATCTACATCTACCTGCCAGATAACCTGACCGCTTACTGTAGCCTGAACAGGTTTTGAGTCCGGATACTTAGCTTGTATGGCTGCCGCGTCAAATGCCGGAACTTCCACTACCTGACGGGTGACAATGATTGGCGCGCCCGCTTTTTCTTTTTCTTTTTCAAGGTCGGCATTGAAGCGTTCTTTAGCCAATCCCGATTTGTAGTCGCGATATTGACGGTCGTGCATAGCCAATTCGAACAACTCTTCATCGTCCTGACCATAATCCCAACCATTGTCATCCATTTCTTTACGGTATGTATCAAGGGCATCCGGATACTCATCCTGGGGATTATCAGTATAAAATTCAAGATTTTTAGACTTGGCCAGTTCAATGATCTCGTCATCCAGTTTGCCCGGAAGTGTCCCTGTCTTGCCAAGTATCATGTTCCAGCTGTCTTTGTCTATGTTTGAGAAGCGAGGTTGTCCCTGAGCCAAAGCAAAGATATTCATCAACGCGATATTCTTCACATATTGGCTGAATGGTGTCACCAATGGCGGATAACCAAGTTTAGGCCAAATATATTCTACTTCTTCGAACAACTGAACTACCAGGTCGTTCAACGAAACTTCTGCTTTGCCGTTGTTACGAAGAGCCATATTAATAGCAGGATGCATCCCTCTGAGGTCAGACATCATCGATCCCATCATACCGCCGGGAAGTCCGCACCCAACAAGCAGCGAAGACATTCTGAAGTTTGAAGGGTCCATAAAGTATCCCAAGAAGTCGTCTATGAAGCCTTGTGTCATCGCGCGAGCCTCCATATAGGCATTCATATTGATGTCAGGAACAGAAAATCCTGCATCTTTCAACATGGCCTGAATGGTGATCACGTCCGGATGGATCATACCCCACGATACAGGTTCCATGGCAACATCGATATATTCTGCTCCCGCGCGGGCAACTTCAAGCATAGAAGCTACAGAAAATCCCGGGCCCGAGTGTCCGTGATATTCGATAGGAATATTCGGGTGACGGTCTTTCAGGGCTTTCACCAGTCTGCCAAGAAAAGCAGGACGACCGATTCCGGCCATATCTTTCAAGCAGATTTCGTCTGCTCCGAAGTCCACCAGTTTGTCGGCAAAATCAACATAGTAGTCCACTGTATGCAATGGCGAGTGAGTAATACAAAGAGCAGTCTGAGAAATCATCCCGGCTTCTTTAGCATACTTTACAGATAACTCCAGGTTGCGGGGATCGTTCAATCCGTCGAACGAACGCGAAATGTCTGTTCCCTGCGCTTTTTTCACTTTAAACATCAGGCGGCGGACATCTTTTGGCACAGGATACATACGCAAAGCGTTCAGTCCGCGCTCCAGCATGTGCGTTTGGATGCCTGCCTTGTTGAAGGCCGCAGTCCATGCCCGTACCGACTTGTTCGGATTTTCTCCATAGAGTAAGTTAACTTGCTCGAAAGCACCCCCGTTAGTTTCTACACGGGCAAAACAACCCATATCGATAATCACAGGCGCGATTTGTTTTAGTTGATCGACGCGTGGCTGGTATTTTCCCGATGATTGCCACATGTCACGATAAAGAAGGCTAAATTTAATTTCTCTTCCCATAGCTTTTTTTAGGTATTATACTGAAAAGAGCGGCATAGGGGACACTATACGCACTCAAAAATAATTAATTCAAATATCTGTATATCAATCTCTCAATTGCCTCACAAATTTAGTTTTTTATATCCGAATAAAAGAATAAAACGGATACTAAAATTATCAATTTGTCATTAAAAATTTGTAATAATCCGATTTTCTCACAAGGTTTCTTAATTATTGCACAGACATAAGGAAAATGCGCAATCTTTTTGATTTTTAATAGACCGGAGGTTTGCTACTTAGAGTTGGCAAATTGGCATAAAAAATGCCGCGTAATCGCAGGAGTAATCGCGGCACTATATTTTTATTGAAATTTATCTTTTCACTCCTTATAATAAATATGTTTCACCCTGTTCGAAATAGAGGTGAATATTTCGTACGGAATTGTATTGATTTGTTTTGCCAGATCTTTAACAGACGGGCTTTCTCCGAAGATAGTGACCACATCACCTTCTTTAACATCTACGCCTGTTATATCAACCATCGTTAAATCCATGCAGATATTACCGACAATAGGTACCATATGCCCGTTTACAAGCACACTACCCACTCCGTTACCGAACTGACGACTGATACCATCGGCATATCCGATACGGATGGTGGCAATAGTCGCATCCTTGTCGAAATGCCCCTTACGCCCATAACCCACCGTTTCTCCGGCTTTGATATGCTTTATTTGCAGGACGGTGGTTTTCAGCGTACACACATTACGCAACCCTTCCTGCCCACTGGCGCTGACACCATAGAGGCTTATTCCCAGACGCACCATATCCATCTGCTCCTCCGGAAAACGTTCTATGCCTGCCGAGTTGAGGATATGTTTCATTACCGGATAATGACAGTGCCCTTCAATTTCTCCGGCTATCTTTTTGAATGTTTTTATCTGCTCTAAAGTGAAATCGTCGAAATTCCAACTTTCGCTCGCCGCCAGGTGAGAAAATATGGATTGTATGCGCACGCCTGTCTGGGTTTTAATACGATCCATCAACTCAGGAATATCCTCTCCGGTGAAACCCAGACGGTGCATACCCGTATCTATTTTCAGATGGATAGGGTAGTTAGTAATGCCTTGCAACTTAGCTTCTTTGATAAAGGCGTCGAGAATACGGAAGTTGTACACTTCGGGTTCGAGGGAATAGGTAGCCAGTTCTTCAAATCCTCCGACTTCAGAATTCAGCACAATGACAGGTACTTTTATTCCCTGCTTACGCAAAAAGACTCCTTCTTCGGCAACAGCAACAGCCAGATAATCGCACTTGTGATATTGCAATGTTTTGGCGACTTCCACCGAACCTGTGCCATAGCCATCGGCTTTGACCATACAGATCATCTTTGTTTTCGGATCGAGCTTTGACCTGTAAAACTTATAATTGTGGACGATGGCATCCAAGTCAATATCGAGAACCGTTTCATGTGTTTTCTCTTCGAGCAACCGGTTAATGCTTTCGAAAGAAAAACTGCGGGCACCCTTCAAGAGGATAAACATATCGCGGAAGTCGTGCCACATGTTAGAATGTATAAAAGCGTCCGTAGTGTCGAAAAAATGACTTTCTATCCCTTTAAACATTTCCTTATGAACCGAAATTTCTTTTCCGACACCGATCAGCAAATCTATCTTCTTATTTATCATCAAATTCGACGCCAGATAATATAATTCTTTCGGCGCCAGTCCCGACTGGGGAATATCGGATATGATCAGGACTTTCTTCTGTTCGCGGTCGGTTGCCCGCTGGGCCAAAAAGTCCAACGCGATATTCAGGGAATTTATATCAGAATTGTAAGAATCGTTTATCAATGTCGAATTATTCTTACCTTGACGAACGTCGAGCCGCATAGCTACGGGTTCCAGCTCTGCCATTCTCTTATTCAGTTCCGAAAGAGGGGTTCGCAAATAAAAAGCCGCCGCCAGCACTTGAATGGCATTTTCGACAGACGCGCTGTCTGTAAATGGGATCGTAACCTCCGACGCCATTCCCAACATAGTATAATGTATGGTAGTCGATTTTTCGTGTTTTCGCACCTTCATTATATGTAAAGGGCTATCATCAGCCCCTTTACGCGACCACGTCAAACGCTTATGAGATAAGCAGGCTATCTCCATGCACTCGTCTATCAGCTTATTTTCTTCTTCGCAAATAATCACATCGCAATGGATAAACAACTCCAGTTTTTCCAGGCATTTTTGTTTCATCGATTTGAAGCCTTCCTGATGTGCCTGTCCGATATTGGTAAATATACCGATAGACGGACGGATAATGCCTTCCAGTTTAGACATTTCCTCCGGTTGAGAAATACCGGCCTCAAATATACCAAGCTGCGTGTGACCGTTCATCTGCCATACAGACAAGGGTACGCCTATCTGAGAGTTATAGCTCCGGGGTGAATGGGTGACATTAAAATCCTGATGAAGAATCTGATAGAGCCATTCCTTTACCACTGTTTTGCCATTACTGCCCGTTATACCGATCACAGGGACATCGAACCGTTTACGGTGATGTGCCGCCAAACGCTGCAAAGCCGCCAATGTATTGGTGACAACAAGAAAATTGGCATCATGGTACTCTTCCCATTCGGGAAGCAATTTGCTTACAACAAAATTACGAACACCGAGCTCGTATAGTTCATTTATATATTTATGTCCATCATTATTCTTTGTAGACAGGGCAAAAAATAATGTTTCGTCAGGGAAAAATACCTGACGGCTGTCCGTGAGCAATATACTTATCGAGGCTTCATTGAAGCCGGAAGGTATAGCATCCAGAATTTTAGCTATTTCTTGTATCGAATATTTCATTGTAGGGGGTTCTCCAATCCGGTTATATACGGTTTATTATGTCCGAAATTTCATCTTCACAACAAATGTATGGATATTTCTCGTCGAATGCTTTAAGCTTTAACAAAGTTTGCCTTAAAAAAAGCTTATATTCCTCACTATCAATATTAAGTGGTCGATGATTGAGTGCGGAAAATATTTTTCGCCACTCCTCTATTATAGTATGAGTCTCTTTAAACATATAGGTTTCCGCAAGCCGTTCCCATATATATCTGACCGCGACGGAATTTGGATGCACCATATCTTCGTTATAGAAACGGTAGTCACGCAGTTCATCCAGAACGATCTCGTAAGAAGGAAAATAATGCAGAGACCGATCTGATCTACATAACTCGTCGACGGCCAAAAGAAGAACGGATTTACTCAACTGATTATCATGCGCGCCGTCTTTCAAGTGCCTGATAGGACTTACCGTAAAAATGACTTGCAACAAAGGATTTATTTCTTTCAATCGTTTCAATAAACTGCTCCAATCCTCAACAATATCTTCTATACCCAGCCTGTACCTATCGAAACGGTCGGCGGGAAGCTTATGGCAATTCCCTGCAACTTTACCTGAGTCTTTATTCCGGAAAACGTATGCCGTGCCGAAGGTTATGAACAAGATATCAGCTTGTCGAAGATCGTGGTGCGCTTGCTCAAGTCTACGGTTTATTTGCTCTAAACATATTTCTTTATCAAAATGAGAAAAAGAACTGTGATGGGAAAAGCTATGATAGAGCCCTTTGTATTCGAAAATATCGTCGGCGCCAAACTTCTGCTCATCTGTAAGTAATTGTAATGCCTGACTGATCGATTGGGGATTATACAGAACACCAAATGGATTGAGGTTTACATTAAACTTATTGTCGATAAGCAATCGCCCTATATTTTCAATAAAACATGAGCCGAACATCAGAATCCGGCTTTTATGTGATATATCTAAACCCGGTTTGGGAATGTCTGTTTTTGTTCTAAAGTCCATTTACATTAGAATTTAAAAATTTAAGGATTTAAAGATTTAAGGATTTAAGGATTTAAAAAATTAAAAATTATTGACTACCGACTACTGACTACTGACTACTGACTACTGACTACTAACTACTAACTACTCCCTATATTTTCTTTCCAGCCAGATCTTTTCTTTTTATCACCGGAACATCTTTTTCGTTAATGAAAAGTACAGGGAAATACCCCTCGTCGAGGCTCCACCCGGCATTCTGTTTAACAACATCCTTCTTGGCATATGCTCTGACATATATGCCCGAATCACTCTCTTTGTGATGTATCAGTACTGCCTTTTTGTAAAACGACTCTTTATTCTCCGACAGGATTTCATGCAAAGAAATATTCTGAGCCAGATTGGTTATATAATATTTATCCTGCCTGCGGGTATTATTCACAAAAACAGCATACAAAATATCTTTCTTCTCCCCGATAGTTGCCGCCAGGCAAACATGAAACGCTCCGGGAACAACCATCGCGGCTTTTTGCAAATGCTTTTTCATTGCTTTCAGCCAGATAGTACCTACGGCAAACAACAGTACATAAGGAATAGCATACAGTGAGTAGAGTTTATCATACCGGAAAAGATACAACAAACCTGCCAGACCAATAAACAGAATAAGAACAGGCGGGAGCATCGAGAGATTTTTCCACCACAAAGTTTTATTTAAATAGCTCCGTTTAAAGTTGTAATCTTTTTCAAGGACAGCATAATCATTCGGCTTCATATTCATTGATTTGTTTAAGGGCAAAGTTATAAACGATTTTCAGAATATTGGCTTTTCCGACTTTCATAATAATGTTTAATTAGAAAATATTAAAGATAGAACCTGTTTAAATTTTATTCGTTCCGAAAATGAACGAATAAAGAGCTATAATAAAATGTTTTGGTAAAATTTAAACAGGCTCTTAGTTATCATAAAAAAACTCCCACTTTTGGCGAATACATACACAAGCGGGAGTTCAGGTTAATCTTTTTCTCATAATGTCATCGTTTTTCTACTCTGATCGTTTCAATTAGACCATCCAGAAGGTCTGGAAGAGGTATTGGAGGATAACCATTTTCTTTTGCTGTTTTAACCCAATTATTTAACGCTTGATTCGCTTCGTTGCCAACAATAGCGACAGCAACTTCATAATATCCTGTTTCCATTGGCTCGCCGAGATATACAGCACAAACCCATTCTGAATTTTTCAGAGTTCGCTCTGCGATTCCCTGAGGATACCATCCATCAAAGCCTTCTAAATGAGCAAAAACCCATACATGCCCATTAACTGGCACATTAACAGCTTTACCTCTCATCGAAACCGGACGAGTAGTAATTTGTGATCCATCTTTATGGGAAGTAAAGCTTAATTCGCGCTTCTGACCATAAACAAAACTTAACGAAAATATCGCTAAAAACGATAAACACAACAATTTCTTTTTCATAGTTTTAGTAGTTTAGTGATTTAAAGAACTCATCATAATGATTAAACTGCGTTTTAGAATCTGTATAGCCCTTGATAGAATCGATCAATGCTTTACTCTTTTGTGATTCAGTAAGCAATTCGTAAGCCTGCCTCATTTTATTCAAAGCCTCTGTTATTGTTTTTCCCTCCAAATCACGCGCTTTCTCAACTAGTTTTGTTATTTCTTTATTTTTTATTGGCAGTGTTGTTTCTGTGATATTGGGCAGAGATTTAGATTTCAGCGTATCTTCCTCTTGAATAGATGTTTGTGATTCAGTCTCTTTTGCTTCTTTATTCAAAATAGTCAACGCGCAAATGGTTATTGCAATCAATATGACGGATATCGCTAGCAAAACTCTCTTTTTCTTGAAGTCTTTTCCCCATATAAACGTGATTATTGTCGTTATGCTCACAACAATAGCAAATATGCCTGAAATATATGTAATGACAGAGCTAGAACCTTCAAAAAAATCGGCGACCATTATTTATTTATTATACAAAAACTTACAAGTTTGATTAATAACCGCAATGTAATGTTTTTCATTGGATTTACCTCTTCTCCGTCCCTGTTTTTTCTTTCTCCAAAAAATTCAATCCTAAAAAAATAAAAACATCTACCCGAAAAAAGCATTATACTGTCAGAAAAGAATTAATTTTACTGTTAATTATCAGAAGTATTCCCTATTATACTCTTTTTGACATATCAGCATGGAAATCAATTACCACCCATATAATCAGGACGGACTGACCTATTCAAAATTCAAAAGACTGATGAGAGATTTGGAAACAACTCTCTCTGCCGGAGAATTGAATAATCTGAAACCTGTGGTAAAAAAGGCTTTATCGGAAGGAGTATATAGCAATGATGAGAAAATAGGAAGCATTACCGATCTTACCGTCAGCACCTGCATCATACTGATAGAAGAACTAGGCATGAAAAGCGCCTCTATTATATCCCTTATTTTGTATCGTCCGGTTATTTATAAGTCTACGACAATAGAGGATATAAAAAAACTATTCGGCAACGATGTTGCGGATATCGTATCAGGATTGATAAAGGTAAACACACTGGAAACCAACGAATCGGCTATAGCTTCGGACAATTACATCAAACTACTGATGTCGCTGGCCGAAGATATGCGGGTAATCCTGATCAAGATAGCCAGCCGCCTTCATAAATTCAGATGTGCCGAAAGCTACAGCGAAGCATTCCGTTTGCAACTGGCTGTGGAAGTGTCGTACCTCTATACTCCCCTGGCTCATAAACTGGGACTTTACAATATTAAAACAGAGTTCGAAGACCTCTACTTAAAATACACCGACAGGGAATCTTACGAATACATTCAAGATAAGATCAGCGAAAGTAAAGCGTCGCGTGATAAATATATCGCCGAATTCATCGCTCCTATCGATGGTAAATTAAAAGAAACAGGATTGAAGTACAGCATTAAAGGACGTGTAAAATCGATTTCATCAATCAATAACAAACTGAAAAAACAGAAAATCGATTTCGAATATATATACGACCTGTTTGCTATACGCATTGTGCTTGATTCGGATCAGGAAAAGGAAAAAGCAGAATGCTGGCAAGCCTATTCCATTGTTACGGATATGTACACCCCAAATCCGAAAAGACTGAAAGACTGGCTTTCAATCCCCAAAAGCAATGGCTACGAGTCGTTGCACATTACCGTAATGGGGCCCGAATCGCGCTGGGTAGAAGTGCAGATACGTACCCGCCGCATGGATGAAATCGCCGAACGTGGACTTGCTGCTCACTGGAAGTACAAAGGCGTGAAGAGCCAATCCAAAATGGACGACTGGCTCACAGGTTTGCGCGAAATGCTGGAAAATAAAAATCTGGGATCAGAAGAAAAACTCGAAAATTTTAAGCTCGATCTATACGACGACGAAATATACGTATTTACTCCGAAAGGCGACCTGCACAAATTACCAAATGGAGCTACGGTTCTCGATTTCGCCTTCTCTATCCATTCGCGGGTGGGATCGACATGCGTATCCGGGAAAATAAACGGGCGTAATGTCTCTATACGCCACAAACTGAAAAACGGAGACCAGATAGACATTCTTACATCGCCAAACCAATCTCCTAAACAAGACTGGCTGAATGTGGTTGTCACCTCTAAGGCTAAAAACAAGATTCGCCAAAGCCTGAAGGAGGAAGCCAATAAGCAGGTGGAAATCGCAAAAGAGCTGCTCAAACGCCGTGTAAAGAACCGGAAAATAGAGATCAACGAATCCATCATGATGCGTTTGATCAAGAAGCTTGGTTTTAAAACGATTACAGACTTCTATATAAAAATAGCAGAAGGAACGCTCGATGTAAATTCAGTAATAGACCAATATTTAGATCTGGAGAAGAAAGAGAGCGACCAGCACGAGAAACACGAAGCTATCAGCGCGGAGAATTATATTCCGCTCAATATGGATGCTGTAACGGAAACTTCGAAAGAGGAGTTGATACTTGATCAAAACCTGACCGGAGTGGATTACAAATTGGCTAAATGTTGCAATCCTATTTACGGGGATGAAATATTCGGATTTGTATCGTCGCAGGGAATTAAGATTCACAGAAAGAACTGTCCGAACGCGAACGATATGATTTCCCGCTTTGCTTACAGGCTGATACCCGCCAAATGGTCGGGTAAATCGGGATCGACATATACAGTCACTTTGCGTGTAATAGGGAACGATGACATAGGAATAATCAATAACCTGACCTCGATTATCTCGAAAGAAAACGGAATAAACATGCGCTCGATAAGCATCGACTCCATCGATGGATTATTTCAGGGAAACATATCGGTTATGCTAAACAATACCGATATGCTCAACGGACTGGTCAAGAAGCTGAAAACGGTAAAAGGAGTAAAGGAAGTCAGCAGAATAAGTTGATTATCAAAAGCGTTCAATCCCTTTCGTCATTTTATGCTGTGCGCAATCACAGATTGCTTATATTCTCAACATATTCTCATTACTGCCTTGTCTGGCTTTAGCTACGCCGTTAGCTTATAGCCTTTGCCGCTTCGCGCCATTGTTGACTGTTGACTGATAACTGTTGACTGTTATTGTCGCTTCGCGCCATTTGCTAATTTGCTAATTTGCTAATCTGCTAATTTTCAAATTATCCCCCTTCGGGGAGGGCTGGGGTGGGGCTACTTGGCATAAATTACTCTGTTTAAGTATTTTTTTATTAAAAAAGTATTTAAAATAGAACTAAAATAGTTACTTTGCTGCCCTTATGACTGCAAATAGTAAAATACAGCTATGGCCTTCGGCCGGCATAAGTGGAAAAATGCGAGAAAAAAACACAACTTCTTTCACTATTTTTCTTCCTGAAAATTTGGAAGTTAGCTGTATTTTGTTACACACACACACACACACACACACACACAATCCGGCACGCACGCGTAACACGCACGCGTAACGTAATTTACATATTTATTTCGAAAAAACAATACAGGGCATATTCTGTTTTCATGCGGAATATGCCCTGTATTGTTTTTTTCAGGGAAAAGATAAAATTAAAAATCTATTCTTCATTTTTAAAGTGGATTGCTTCGGACTATCGCCCTAGCAATGACGTGATAATAAAATATTGCAGATGGAGCATATAATTTTTTATTCGATATAAACGTTATTTTTTTTATTATACTTACAAAACAATTATGGAACGAAAAACTTTAAAACTGTTAGCAGTCATAAGCGCGTTATGCCTTATGGCTTTGCAACTGCAAGCCCAGGTAACCATCGGTTCGGGTATAGAACCCCGACGCGCGGCTTTACTCGACTTGAAAACGCAGCAGGGCTCTGCGAGTATCACTACCGTTGCGGATCCCGACAATATGACTTCCAACAAAGGCGGCCTGCTGCTGCCCCGCGTAAGCCTGACAGACATCTTCAAGCTCGACCCCTTAATGACTGACGCGGAAGTAACCGCGGAAGAAGCGGCAGCCCCTGGTTTTAAGCTCCGCCTTGCCGGGTTGATGGTGTATAATATCAACGACAACTCCACGACCCTTTACCCTGCTGTTTATACATGGAACGGGATGGGATGGGTTACTTCACAACTTAACACGGCTGTATCGTCCATTGTAAGTCAACCCGAGAAATTCAGCTTTTACGAGACGGGAGCGGAATATGGGACTGTTAAGCAGCTAAAATTTGAAGTGAGCGGGCCGGGTACATGGACGTACCAGTGGTACCAGATAACGGGCTCTAATATGCATGTCCGTATCGGTAAGCCTGTGGGAGAGCCGGGAACGATCTATCCCAATACTACAGACGCGGAGACTGACGGGTCAACGGGGGAGTACTTTACTCCGAATGCAGTCCTCAAACATTTTACCCACACCTATGCCGACAACAACGGTTTTTACAGATTCTATTGCATCGCCCAAAACGACCGCAACGAGGAATTGATCTCCGACATAGCCGAAGTAGCCGTGGGATGCGGCGCGAAGACCAATACCGGGGAATGGCTCTCCTTTATGTGCTTTAACCTGGGGGCTACCAAGCTGACTATTGCCGACCAAAGAGATCAACCTTTTAGCCCGAATGCCTTCCTTCATACTGAAAATCCAGATGAACAAGATATTTACGGTTCCCTTTTCCAGTGGGGCCGTATCGCCGACAACCATGAATTACGCGCCTCTGCCTCTGCTACGGCGCCTGTAACTCTTGGCGATATCGTTAACGGTTCTCTCTGTTCCGCATATGACTCTCGTCCTTACCAACAGATAATGACCAGTTCCTCTTGGTATGGTAGATTTATTTATGGCGCTGAAAACTGGACACCTGTCGATCAAGGTACAGCCGATCAGTTGTGGCGTAACGGCGTTTTTTTAGCGAATGACCCTTGCTCCCATTATGACTCGAACCTTACTTATCATGAGTTCTGGTATACAGGCGCCGACAACCCCACCCTCCCTATTAATCCCGCTAATCCCATTACTGCCGCTTGTGGCGAATCGAATTCAGGGTGGCGCACCCCTTCGCAGGAAGAATGGGGAGAGCTGTTCAGAGGCGGTACTCAGCCGGGTTCTCCCGCAACAGCCACTGCCAATACCTGGGAATGGAACAGCGCTAACGGCCGCGGTTACGAAATCAAACCTGACGGCAATATCACAACCCTCTTTTTGCCCGCGAGTGGCACCCGGAGCATCGTCGCCGCCGAAAATGGCCAGTTCTACAATCAGGGCTTGGAAGGCGCCTACTGGAGTGTCCGCATTAACGGTACTCTCTCGTATAGCCTGAACTTCGACAAGAATAACGTGAATCCTGCCACCGGCAGTTACCGTGCCAACGCCTTTGCGTTGCGTTGCATCAAGAATTGATAATCTGATGGCCCCACCCCGGCCCTCCTCGAAAGGGAGGGAGTTTTCCGTCATTGGTAGGGCGATAGCCCGAAGCAATCCAGTTAGGGGTTGAACACCCCTGCGGCGTTCGTTTTATCTATAATAGACAATTTGACAATTAGCGAATTAGCAAATTTGAAACAACGTTCAACGGAACGAAGTGTAGTTAAAATGTGAAAATGAGTGTGGAGTTTGCATAGTACATGACAAAAAATATTACAAAATCTTATATTGCCCTTACAGGGCGCGGTTTCAGGGGATTTCGTTTTCCCACCCAAGGCGTTGCCATTGGGCTATATTATGTAGCCCCTTCAGGGCATCAAGGAAAGAAACAGGCTGAAAGCCTGATATATTCCAGCCCGGGGGTAACACCCCGGTGAGATGACAGACTAGGGAAT
Source organism: Dysgonomonas reticulitermitis (assembly GCF_054601275.1). Classification (NCBI taxonomy): domain Bacteria; kingdom Pseudomonadati; phylum Bacteroidota; class Bacteroidia; order Bacteroidales; family Dysgonomonadaceae; genus Dysgonomonas; species Dysgonomonas reticulitermitis. The sequence goes on from NZ_BAAHWU010000001.1 coordinate 13,153, forward strand.
CGTGCCCTGTAAGGGCAACATAATAAGTCTTTTAAATGTATGTAAAATATTTTTTGTCATGTACTATGGGAGTTTGTTACTTTTTAGTTAAAAAGTTACGAGTAGACGAGATACAAGGTACAAGTTGTTGACTGTTGACTGACTACTGACTACTGACTACTAACTACTAACTACTAACTACTAACTACTAACTACTGACTACTAACTACTGTTCACTGTAGAAGTTTGTTACTTTTTTTTGAAAACGAAAAGCAGGAGTCTAAATTTTGACGCGTTTTCCCTTAATACTTAATAAACAGATAAAAATTATGAGAACAATAATAAACAGATTCAAAGGACTTTTACCGGTAGCCATGCTGCTTTTTCCCGTCCATTGCCTGCAAGCCCAGATAACCATTGGTTCGGGTATAGAATCCCAGAAGGCGGCTTTGCTCGACCTGAAAACCCGTCAGGGCACGGCGGCTATCACTGCCGTTACGGATCCCGACAATGTCAGTTCCGACAAAGGCTTGCTGCTTCCCCGCGTACAACTGGAAAACATCAGTACCCTCGAGCCTTTTATACCGGATGACGATCCTGACTTTATAGCCAATACCGGCAACCTGAAAGAGCGCCTTGCCGGGTTGATGGTGTATAATATTACCCTTGACGGTACGATTTACCCTGCCGTTTATACATGGAACGGGGCGCAGTGGCGTACTTCACAGGCTAATGCGGCTGTACCGTTCTACATTGAAAAAGATGGGCAACCCAAAAAATTCGCCTTCTACGAGACGGGAGAGCCGACGACGATTATGTCGCCTCTTGAATTTCGCGTTGTCGGGCCTGGTGACTGGACGTACCGGTGGTACCAGGTAACGAGCCATAATATGCATGTCCGTATCGCTAAGCCTGTGGGAGAGCCGGGGACTGTATCGGGCACAGGAGCTGACTCGAACTCCTTTATCCCTTCCGGAGTCCTTAAAGGCACTACCCGCGATGCCAACAACGCGGGATTCTACCGGTTTTATTGTGTTGCCGAAAGTTCATTAGGCGCGCATCTGGAATCGGATATTGCCGAAGTAGCCGTGGGTTGCGGCGCGAAGAACTCTGCCGGGGAATGGCTCTCCTTTATGTGCCTTAACCTGGGGGCTACCAAGCTGACTATTGGAGACCAACAAAATTATCCTGTCAATCTTACTGAACCTTCGGACTGTCAAGCACTTTACGGTTCCCTTTTCCAGTGGGGCCGTATTGCTGACGGCCATGAATTACGCTCCGCCACTGGAGTAAACAAATTTTGGCACCATGACGTAATTGCGGTGCCGCCTGTTCAGGATCCATTAACGGGTGTTTATTATAACGAGATAAAGATTAGCGATATCATTAGCGGTCAATTGTGTCCCTCATCCGGCATACCTTCTCCTTACTACCAGGTAGATCCAAACGGTGCCTGGCATGGTCTGTTTATTTGGGGATATGAAGACTGGACACCTGCCGGTCAGTCTCAGACTGCATCCGATCTGTTGTGGCGTACCGGGCGTTTTATCCAGAATGACCCTTGCGCCCATTATAAAACGGACGGTACTTATCAGGCGTTCTGGGCAACAGGGCCTGGAAGCGACGCTTGTACCGACGCGGGTACAGCGTGGCGCACCCCTACGCAGGAAGAATGGGGAGAGCTGTACAAAGGCGGTACTCATTCGGGTTCTCCCGCGACAGCCACTGCCAATACCTGGGTATGGAACAGCTCTGGCATTAACGGCGGTTACGAAATCAAGCCTGACGGCGTTAATACAACCCTCTTTTTGCCTGCGAGTGGCCTGCGGGACACAAGCTCAGATTCATTCGGATACCAAGGCTCGCAAGGCCAATACTGGAGTGTCGGCATTGTCGGTAAAAGTGGTGCGCACGCCCTGTCCTTCAACAACGAGGGCGTGGATCCTGCCGACGCTAAGGTCCGCTCGTCCGGCTTCGCGTTACGTTGCATCAAGGATTTATAATAAACGCTATTAATTATACTTCGGTATGTACAAAATTATCAGGCTTTTTAGTATACTATTACTGTTTCCGGCAATATCCCTTGCCCAGTCCGTATCCATCCGGTTACCCTGGTACGCCGGACGGGACTATTATTTCTGCCTGCTGGAAGGCGCTAAGCAGGACACCATCGCGAGAGGGGAACTGGACGCCGGAGGCCGGGCGTCTGTCACCCTGCCCCGAAACTACCGGGGAGTGGGACGCTTCTCTGTCAGGGAATATGGCAGGATATGGAATATCGTTATCAACGGCAATGAACAGTCCGGCCTGAGCGAGCCGGATGCAATGGTGGCAGAAACTACATTCGACGGTTCGCCGGAGAACAATTACCTGCTCAATACCCTTGCCCGGCAAAACAAAATCATAAAAGAATACGCCGAAGTTTCAAGCCGTCGGCAAAACCAAAGCCCGTCCTATGTGCTGGCTCCGCCCGAACAGCGTATGCAGGTGCTGGATAATGAGTATAAGGCTTTTAGAAAGGAGATAAATGACAGCCCTTTGTATGCCGCCCGCATAGTGGAGATACTGAATTGCCTTTCGGGAACAGGCAGTTCTTTCAACGTGCCGCCGGATGGCATATTGGAAGAACAGCGGGAGTTTATCGCCCGTATGGTCGATTTCAACGACCTGTACACCAGCGGTTTCTGGCAACAGGTACTGGAAACATGGGTACAAACTTCGACCAACGACAGCCTGCTGCTCAGCGATACCCGCCATATGATCGACAGGTGCGGCAACGATATACATATCCGCAGGGAAGTAACGCAGGCTATTATCCGCCTGTTCATCAAATATGCAAAGGACAGCCTGTTGGCAGAGCTGGGTACGGAATATCTGACCATGCCCCTAAACGGGCAACCCGCACCGGAGATTGTCGCAGGCGACAGTTCTATTGTTCCCAAACTCAGCTTGATTGTCTTTTATGAGACGGGTTGCGGCAACTGCCATTATGAGTTGGAGGAGTTGAAAAGTAAGTATAAGCTGTTGACAGATAACAATATCCGGGTTATCTCCATAGCGGCGGATGCGGACAGGGCTGTTTTCGAAGAAACGGCAACGGGCTTACCCTGGGCAGACAAGCTATGCGACTTCAAAGGCTTCGACGGAGCCAACTTCCGCAACTACGGGATAGTAGGTACTCCTACATTTATCCTGACCGACGGGGACGGTATTGTCCGTGGACGGTATGCCCAGCTGAAAGAATTGCTGAAAGAATGAGACTGTTTATTGTAAACCATCCGGCTTCATCTTTTCAACTGATATTGACGATCTTCATAGTGTCTGATGCAATCATATATTCTTCGTCGGTAGGTACTACCATCACAGTAACCTTGGAGTCGGGAGTGCTAATAACCGCTTCGTCTCCGTGTATTTCCAGATTCTTGGCTGTGTCGATCTTAATGCCCATAAATTCGAGATCTTTACACACCTGCTCTCTTACAAGGTCTACATTTTCTCCGATACCTCCGGTAAACATAAGAATATCTACACCACCTAAAGCTGCGGCGTATGCCCCTATATACTTTTTGATACGATAAATGAATATATCCAAAGCTAATTTAGCTCTCTCGTTTCCGGTAGCTATTGCAGCACGCAGTTCACGCATGTCGGACGATACACCCGAGACTCCCAATAACCCACTATGCTTGTTTACCAAAGTAGATATTGCTTGTGTGCCGATGTTTTCCTTTTCCATAATGTATGAAACGATGCCGGCATCAACATCACCCGAGCGGGTTCCCATCAGCAAGCCTTCCACCGGAGTCATACCCATAGATGTATCGATGGATTTTCCATCTTTTATGGCGGCTAATGATCCCCCATTACCTATATGGGCTGTAATGATGCGTTGTTTCTCGTATGGTACACCCAGCGATTCGCAACCTTTGCGGGATACGTAACGATGGCTTGTCCCGTGGAATCCGTATCTGCGGATGCCGTATTTCTCATATAAAGAATATGGAAGCCCGTACATATATGCTTCAGACGGCATAGTCTGATGAAATGCGGTATCGAATACCCCTACCTGGGGGATATTACCCATCAACTCCTTTACGGCATATATACCTGCTAAGTTAGGTGGATTGTGCAGAGGTGCAAGATCGATACACTCCTCCATTTTGGTTATTACTTCGTCGGTAATAAATACACTGCTGTTGAATTTTTCTCCTCCGTGCACAACGCGGTGCCCAACGGCATCTAATTCGCCGAGCGACTCGATACACCCGTATTTCGGGCTTGTCAATACGCCCAGTATATATTCTATACCTGCCTGATGCTCCAGAATTTCTCCTTCGAGGGCGACTTTATCTCCGTTTGGAAGCGGGAATTTAAGGAAAGAACCTTTGAGACCTATTTTCTCAACAACTCCCTGTGCCAGTACTTCCTTGCTTTCCATATCGAAAAGCTTATATTTGATAGATGAACTTCCACAGTTCAATACTAATATTTTCATGCTGTTAAATTAAATCGTTAGGGCCTATTATTTTTCCTGCTTCATTATACACATAGAATCCTCTTCCTTCAGATAGTCCGAGTTGTTTAGAGCGATATAGTTTCAGCAGTACCGGGGTTGCCTTGTACTTCTTATCGCCATATTCGTTGAACATGTCTTCCATCAGCATAACCAGCTTTTCGATACCTATAATGTCGGCCATCTCGAAAATCCCGTAACGTTGTCCGTAGATAATGGTAAATTCCTTGTCTATATCTTCTATGGTAGCGATGTTTTCCATCCATATCTGACATGCCTCATTAAGCATGATGATCATCAGGCGGAAGCTGACAAGTCCACTGCTTTCGTGTACCAGTATAGCCGTATGTTTGATCATTTTGGCGAAATGGAAAATCTTATTGATCGCTTCTTTTGATGTAAATGTTCCGCTTACGACTTCCAACAAACGTGCATCGGTATGCGAAATAGGGAAGTGAAGGCAAATACAGCGTTCTTTATATTTCAGGTCAGCGGCCAGTTCGCTTATGATTACTGTCGTTGCATTGGTAGCTATAATGGCATCGGGAGCCAATACCTGTTCCAGGTTGCGGAAAACTTCTTTACGAAGTTCTATGCTGCGCTCACCGGCCATATCGTAACGAATACATTCTATTACGAAGTCGCAGTTTTTCAGGTCTTCATAGTCGAGAGTCCCTTTAATGCGACCCATTGTAGCCCGTTTTTCACCTTGAGTCAGACCCCAGTTTTCGATTTTTGTATCCAGCTTGTTTTCTATATCGTTCAGGGCAATTTGTATCCTTTCTTCCGATACTTCTACGAATACAACTTCAATGCCCGAAAGGGCGGTTAGGCTAACGATATGACGCCCGTCGCGTCCGCATCCGACAACGCCTATTTTAGAAAAGAGAGATCTTTTCTTATGCTTTGTACTTAACCCATATTCTTCAATAGGTTCAATGATTTCTGCCATATATATTATTAATTTATCACCCCACCCAACCTCCCCAAAGGGGAGGGGCTGCAAAGCCATGACAAGCATACTGATAGATATACACTATATTTGTTGTAGCTTCGCTTACTACTCTCCTTTGGAGTAGGGCTGTTAAGTTCTCCACTTTATTCTGTTATTCTCTGCTGTCATCCTGAGTGGAACGAAGGATCTCCTTCGATTAAGAAGATGTTTCACTCCGTTCAACATGACAAAGAGGATATAAGGATTCAGAACTTAACAACCCCTCCCCTTTGGGGAGGTTGGGTGGGGTGCTCGTTAATTCTTTTTAGCCGCAATTGCCTGATTGGCCGCTATAGCCACCATATTATAAATGTCACTTACCGAGCATCCGCGAGAAAGGTCGTTGACCGGCGCGGCCATTCCTTGCAATATCGGACCCACGGCTTCTGCTCCGCCAAGGCGTTGTACCAGTTTGTAGGCAATATTTCCTACTTCCAGCGAAGGGAATACAAGGACGTTTGCTTTTCCAGCGACTTTACTATCCGGAGCTTTTTGTTTCCCTACCGATGGCACTAAAGCCGCATCAGCTTGCAATTCCCCGTCAATATTTAGTGAAGGGTCTATTTTTTGTGCCAATTGTGTCGCTTCTATAACTTTATCTATCATTGGGTGTTTTGCGCTGCCTTTTGTAGAGAAGCTTAGAATAGCCACCTGAGGTTCTTCGCCGACAAGGGCACGTGCGGTGTGACCTGTCGCTACAGCTATTTCTGCCAATTGCGCGGCCGTAGGGTCGGGAGTTACGGCACAGTCTGCAACCACAAGCAGTCCGTCATTTCCGTATTCTTTTTGCGAGGTGAACATAAGGAATGCTCCTGAAACCACACTTATGCCCGGAGCTGTTTTAATGATTTGCAGAGCCGGACGAAGTACATCTCCTGTTGTATTTTGCGCTCCGGCGATTTCGCCGTCCGCATCTCCGTTTTTAATCATAAGGCAGCCGATGTACAACGGGTCTTCCGCTAATTTCGCAGCCTGTTCGATGGTCATGCCTTTGGCTTTTCTCAGGTCGAAAAGGAGATTGGTATAAGTTTCTTTTTTCTCGTAATTCTGGGGGTCGATGATGGTCGCTTTGTCTATGTTGCTAAGGTTTAGTTTTGCAGCCAGATCTTTTACTTGTGTTGGGTTTCCTACAAGGATAATATCTGCTACTCCGTCTTCGATAAGGCTATCGGCGGCGGTAATGGTTCTTTCTTCCGTGCCTTCGGGTAAAACAATGCGTTGTTTGTTTGCTTTAGCCCTTTCTACAATTTGTTTTATTAAATCCATGATTATTTGATGTTTTAGTTGTATTTCTTATTTAATAAGGGCTAAGAGCCTGTTTAAATTTCCCCTTTTATTAGACGGCACAAATGTAGTAAAAATGTAAACTAGAGTTTGCATTTTTGATCAAAAAATAACAAGGAAATGTGAAATAACTAAAAAGAGGTATTCCCTTTTTAGCTTTGTCGGTTTCTTAGTCCTGTGGTTTTCCTCTGCCGCTATTCCGACAGCCCCGAGAATACAGGGGGTTAAGTATTTCCGTTATGCGAATCAGTAGTCAAAGAAGTTATCACTCGTTTCACTCATTAGTAGTCAAGGAGTTATATAAACGAAGTCTGATTTTCTTTTTAACTTCCAAGTTGCTAAGCAACTGATAACTACTTGACTACTTTAACTACTGATTGACGTTAGTTAATAATACGTAAATTTAAACCTTTTTTATTAAATAGCAAAGCTTTTGTTGTAAAAGATTTAGAAAATGTAGCCTCCTTTAGTTCCCCCGAAGGGGAAAAAGCCTCCCCGATAACTCCCTCCCTTTCGGGGAGGGCTGGGGTGGGGCTGTTGATGGTACTGACTACCGACTACTCATGACGGTCTCGCCTTTTTTATTTGTTCAGAATACGCAAGGATATTTAACAAATTGATTAACTATTCGGGGTATTGAGTTAAACAAATTTAAACTGTTAAAATTTGACCCTGAATAGTTTGGAATATATTTCAATACCCCTTATCTTTGTAATGTGTTTTTCATAGTATTAGATTTAAGGTTAACAATGAAGATTGGTTGTCGTGAGACAACCATTCCTATTTTAAGCCCTTACGTATAAATAATCATTGAAATTCAGCAATACACAAACTTGATGTATTCGTCATTCAATGTTTTTTTATTTTTTCAGAAAATTCTTTGGGAGTCATACCATATTGAATTTGGAATAGCTTGATGAAATAAGAAGAAGAATTGATGCCCACAAGATGGCAAATCTCGTTTATGCGATATTTTCCATCCTGAATCAACAGAACAGCTTTTTGCAGGCGGATGAGGCGGATAAATTCGATAGGTGAAGAATTGGTGAGATTTTTAATTTTCCTATGCAGGCTCGACCGGCTGAGGTTCAGGCGTTCTGCCAAAGTCTCTACATTGAAGTCATAATCTGTAATATTCATATTGACCAGTTCTACGACTTTCTCTAAAAAATCTTTTTCTCCCTGATGAGATACTGAGAGGTATGGTTTCTTTAAAAACTGTTCTATATCGCGCTGCCTGTTCTTTATTAAAGTTTCGAGCAGGGACGTCAGGTATTTAATAGAGAATGGCTTTTCCACATATGCGTTAGCCCCGATTTTCAAGCCTTCCACTTTACTTGGCAAGTCGTTTTTTGCAGTCAGTAAGATGAAGATGATATTATTATAATCAGAGTTCTCCCTTACAATTTTGCATAATTCAAAACCATCCATATTGGGCATCATCACATCGCTTATTATTACATCTATCTGCTTCGATTTCAAAACATCCAAAGCTTCATAGCCATCACTTGCCGATTCGGTAATGTATTCGTCTTTAAGTTCTTTAGATATAAAATGAAGCATGTCTGTATTGTCTTCCACAATCAATATAGTTTGTTTGGGAGACGAGAAAAACGATAGGGCGATATTTTGTTGCGTCAACGATTCTTCTTTGGTTTCCTGATCTGCAAGGAGGATTTTAATCTGTTTATGCATCTTGTTTACTACCGGCATTTTCAGCGTGAACACATTCATATCTTGCTGATTTTCGTAATATACGTACCCCCCGTGCATTTCTACTAAAGACCTTGTGAGGGACAAACCTATACCTGACCCGTAAGTTTCCTTCTGGGAAGATTTGACCTGAAAGAAAGGTTCAAAAATTTTGTCCTTGAGATTGGCCGGTATTAATTCACCATCATTCATTATTGTTATGGTATAATAGTCGTCATCGGCAGTAACCAGTATATAAATTTTTGATTTGGAATATTTTATAGCATTCGACAGTAAGTTGTTCAATATTTTGGTAAAGGCATCCTTGTCTGCTGCTGCCAGTATTGGCGATTCCCTTTCTTCCGTAAAGTTGAGCTGTATCTTTTTTAAGGTTATTTCTTTTTCGAACTGGGAGATTATTTCGGAAATAAACTGATTGACATTTATTTGCTGTATATCCAGCGTGAACTTGTTACTATCCACTTTCCTGAAGTCCAGAAGTTGATTTATCAACTGCAATAGCTGATTGGTATTTCTGTTTATAATATCCAGATTGTACTTTATATCCTCATTTTGGATATCATATTCCATGATGGACTCCAATGGGCCATTGATGAGAGTTAACGGTGTACGGATTTCATGGGCAATGTTTGTGAAGAAATCAACTTTTGCCTCATAGATTTCTTTATCCCGTTTAATCTCAAATATATGCTGATTTTCGATCGCTTTGTCCCTGCTCTTTTTCAGGAAATAACAGACAAGTAAGGATATGGCCAAAACTATTAGCAGGCAATAGGAGATATAAGCTAAGGTGGATTTCCACCAGGGAGGCAGTATGACAAGCTTGATAGAAGCCTCTTCATTGTTCCAAAGCCCGTCGTTATTGCTGCCTTTTACCCTTAGCGTATATTCGCCGGGAGACAGTTTAGCGTACGATGCCGTGTAATTGTTATTTGTTGTTACCCAACTATCGTCGACATTTTCCAATTTGTAGGCATACAGGTTCGATTTAGGAGAAGTGTAGCTAAGAGCGATAAAATAGAACATGATATTAGACTGATCATAATTCAATGTCAGCTCTTTTGTATAGATAATACTCTCCTGTATGGGGAAAACATCGGACTGGGGCGAAACTTCTTTATTCCCTATAGTCAATTTCGTAATATAGACGGGAGGAATAAACTTATTGGTTTCAGAATAACCCGGCCTGAATGTAACCAAGCCATCCAGGCCCCCAAAGTAGAATGTCCCGTCATTTGCTATTAGCGCTGCTTTATAATTAAAACGGTTGGATAAAAGCCCGTCATTCTGGGTATATACTTTTACTTCGTTAGTATGAGGGGTCAGCCTGACCAGCCCTTTATTTGTGCCGAACCATAGGTTATGATCTTTATCTTCCAGTATTTTGTATGTAATATCATCGGGCAGGCCATCTTTTATTGTATATGTCTTAAAGCGCCTGTCCTTCTTGTTATACATACAAGCGCCTCCCCGGTCGGTCGAAAACCAGATGTTTCCTAAGTGGTCTTCGGTGATGCTGTTTACCGAGTTTGAACTTATTGAATTATCTTTATTTGACGTGAAATGTATTAACTCCTGATTGTCCGGATTGAATTGGAAGACTCCGTTGCCTAAGGTGGCAACCCATATATATCCCTCGGTATCTTCCATTATGTCGTGAACGAAACACAGTCCAAATTCTTTCATTCCGGAAAATTTATCGTTTTGCCTGCCGGAAACAAAAATTCCCCAGGCATTCCCCAGCCAAATCTTACCTTTTCTGTCCTCGCACAAGGCATATATACTTTCTTCATTCAGCCCCAAGGTTTCGGATGAATAGTGTTTTACCGAATTATTTTGCAAATCTATAATATCCACGCCTCCTTTGAAATATCCGACCCATAGCTTCGAGTCTTGCATGAGCATCCCCAAAGTACGTTTATTATGTGTTGTTTTCGGAACTTTGCTAAAATGTTTTCGAGTAGTGTCGAAAAACATCAATCCGGCATCCTCAGTTCCAATCCATATATTTCCATTGTTATCTTCCCTCATCTCCCGTATACGGCTCGATAAATTTTTCTGTTCCGATTTTTGAGGGATATAACAATTAAAAATATTTTTCTTATTAGGGAAATAACATGCTCCACTAAAGTATGTACCGATCCATATCCCTCCTTCGCTGTCCTGGTATGTTTTTTCTATATAATTGTCAGACAACAGGTGTTTTTGAAATGCCAGTTGTCCATTTGTTTTACTCAGTTTTATCTTGTCGAGGCTAACGCTGAATAAACCATCCTGCGTACTCACCCAAAGGTCTGAATCGTAGATCGCAAGATGCCTTATTATTTTGAAGTCTATTTCGGGAAGCCCCATATGGCTTACTATTCCGTTCCGCTTATCCAAAAGTAGCAAGCGTTCTTCGTGTATTCCAATTATTAACTGTTCCTCGTAGTGGCATATCGTAAAGATGTTTTTCCCCATAACAGATTCTTTGCTGTTATCCATATCAGCATATTGGACAAAAGAATCATTTTTACTATCATATAAATATATACCCGAGCCATTTGTGCCTATCCATACCCGCCCGTTTTTTTCTATTGCGATGCATTGAGGATTGCTTACGCTGGGAAGCACTTCGTCTACGACCGAATACAATATCAGTTTTTCAGATCCCGGATTGAATTTAAAGACCCCCTGGTTAGGTACAACAATCCACAAGAAACCATCATTATCCATTTGTATGTCTTCCACCCATTGAGTAATTTCAATGCCCTTTTCTGTTTTATAATCGAAAGAGGAAAATATCTCAGTTACAGGGTTGAATACAAAGACGCCTTTGTCTGTCCCTACCCATATCTTGTTTTTCGCGTCGACGAAGAGCGAACTGATATTGTTGTTCCGTTTGCCTGTGCGGGGAGAATAACAATCGTAAACTTCCATATTGACACCATCGAACCTGTTCAGCTTATTCAGCGTCCCAAACCAAATGAAACCGTTGCCGTCCTGGATGATTGATTTTACATTATGGTGCGACAAGCCGTTCTGGTCGTTTATAGACATATAGTTATTTTGCGCGCATAAAGATGCAATCCCTTCAAAGATAATAAGGCAAAGGATAAATAGATGTTTCATGGTGCATGAGTAATGTATCTTACACAAAGATAAGTAATATGATTTATACGCTTTTGTCAATCTATGCAACAAATGTCGCAACGGATACAAAAGAAGCGGTTCTTAAAGCAAATATACTATTAATTGGCGCTTACAAGATTGAGTTAAATGAATTAAAAAGATATATTTGTGATAAATTGGCTATTGCGTACTTCTTTCATTCTGAAATTTATATTATACATATTATAATCATCTAACCAAAAAACTGCAATGAAAAATTTCTTTTTAATTGTTTTATGCTGTTTCTCGCTTAATATTTGGGGAACAACACAAAAAGGCCTGATCGAAATATCGACAGAGAACACATCCATAATATTGGGGGTATCCCTTGACGGGAAAGTTTGTTTTCTGCATTGGGGCGAAAAGATAAAAGATATACAAGCTTTTATGGATAAGCCATTCATAAAACAGCCCGATACAAATGACAATATGGCGCCTCAATTGTACCCGGCGTATGGCGGTCGCTATTATCTTGAACCGGCATTGAAACTTACACACAATGACGGAGCGCTGACAACAAGCCTGATATACGATTCACTCGATAAAGTGGAAATAGACGGCAACCGTACCGAATTTACGATTAAGCTCAAAGACAAAATATATCCTGTGTATGTTGATGTACGGTTTGTATGCTATAAAAAAGAAGACGTGATTTGTCAAAGCGTAACTATTTACCATAATGAAGATAAAACGCTGAAAGTTGAAAACCTGGCATCCTCATATATCCCGATCCATGCGGAATCTTATTACCTGACCCACTTTCATGGTACATGGGCAGCCGAAATGCAGATGGAAGAAGAAAAACTAAGGCATGGTATAAAAGTAATAGAAACAAAGAAAGGGGTAAGAGCCACACAAGCCGAAAATCCATCTTTCCTTATTTCGGTAAACACTCCTTCTAATGAAGACGCCGGGGAAATATACGCGGGAACGCTGGCCTGGTCCGGCAACTACAAACTGGCTTTTGAGATCGGCGAAACAGGGGAACTATTTATCACAGGAGGAATGAACCCTTTCGCATCCACATACAATCTCAAAGCCGGAGAAAAACTGACAAGCCCCGAAATGATACTGACATACAGTCCGGCTGGAAAAGGGGAGATATCAAGAAATTACCATGATTGGGCACGGGCATACGGCATGGCGCATGGCGACAGAACTCGCCCTATACTCCTCAATAGCTGGGAAGGCGCATATTTCAGTTTTGAAGAAAACACAATAACCTCGATGATAGACAACGCAGCCAATTTCGGAATAGAAATGTTTGTTCTCGACGATGGCTGGTTTGGCAATAAATATCCCCGCAATGGCGATAACGCCGGGTTGGGTGACTGGCAGGTGAATGAGAAAAAACTGCCAAGAGGAATAAATTATCTGGCCGGCTATGCCGTAAACAAAGGTTTACAGTTTGGAATATGGATAGAGCCCGAAATGGTAAACCCCGACAGCGAACTGGCAAAGAAACACCCCGAATGGATTGTGAAAAGCGGAAAACGGGATATTCTTCCTATGCGCAACCAGTGGCTTCTGGATCTGAGTAACCCTGAAGTACAGGACTTTGTGTTCGAAACGTTCGACAATGTCGTTTCTCTATCGAAAAATATAACCTATGTGAAGTGGGATGCCAATCGCCATGTCGATAATGCCGGGTCTGAATATCTGACAAAGGATAATCAAACACACTTTTGGTACGAATACGTGCGAGGATTGTATAAAGTATACGAGCGCATCCGTAGTAAATATCCTGACATCCAAATACAATTGTGCTCTTCCGGTGGAGGCAGGCTCGAATATGGCGCATTAAAATATCACGATGAATTTTGGGCTAGCGATAACACAAATGCCCTCGACCGCATTTTTATCCAATATGGTACAAACCTTTTTTTTCCGGCAATCGCTACAGCATCACACGTTTCCACCAGCCCGAACCATCAGACGGGAATGCTGCTGCCTCTAAAATTCAGGTTCGATGTGGCAATGTCGGGACGGCTGGGCATGGAAATGCAACCGTCTGATTTAAAAGGCGATGATTATGAGTTTGCGAAAAATGCCATCAACACATACAAGCAAATACGCCCTATTGTCCAGTTCGGTGATTTGTACCGTTTAGTTTCTCCTTACGGCGAAAGCGGATGGGCTTCGCATTTGTATGTATCGAAAGACAAAAAGGAGGCTGTAATGTTTGCCTATAGTCTGAAATACCACGGCAGGACAACTTATTTTGAAACAAAGCTGAAAGGCCTCGACCCTGATAAAAAATACAAAATAGAAGAAATAAACCGGAAAGACGGCAAAGTAATATCATTATACGATGGCGCTACCTTTAGCGGCGGCTTCCTGATGAAATCAGGTGTCACCCTGAATATAGGAGGAGCCTTCGACAGCGCGATATTGAAGATAACAGAGTTGTGATAATAAATAACCTATAATACAAATAACTTATAACCTGACTGATACTATGAAAAATACTTATTTTTTATTCATCTATCTGATGCTATTCCTTTTTGGGGCATGTAAAAACACATCTCAAGTATCGAATGATGTATGGACGATAAAATATAACAAGGAACTCAGGACAATAAATGTAGAGAAATCAACTGAATTTCTGATCAAAGATCTATATGCTTCATACAAACTGAACGGAAGTATAGTTACAACACGCGATTATAAAAACAGCGCGTCTATACTCAAAACTGTCAGTGATAACTTTGGCACAGGGCAGATTCTGCAAATAACATATATGGATAAAAAATTGCCGAAACTGACCCAGTCGTTCTACCTGTATCCCGATAGGGATTATATATTGACAGATTTTATACTGGAAAGCGAGGATGGGGAAATAGAGTCGAACTATATGGCTACTGTTAATATCGGCCATCTGGGTAAAATCCTTCCCAAAGGAGACAACAGGGCTTTATTCATTCCTTTCGACAACGATGCCTGGATCAGGTTTCAATCTCACCCATTGCCATTAGACAGCTTGCTAAGCTACGAAGTATCTGCGGTATTTGACAATGAAAGCCGCAAAGGGCTGGTTGTGGGTTCGGTGGAACATACCGATTGGAAAACAGCGGTGAGAATAGGAAAAAGTAATAACGACTCGATAGGCTCTCTGACCTGTTATGCAGGAGTTGCGGATAATCTTACCCGCGACTCGAAAGAACATGGAGCAATAAAGGGAAAGGTGATAAAATCGCCGAAAGTATATCTTGGATATTGTACAGACTGGAGGACAGGCTTGGAAGAATATGGCGAGGCCAACGCTATAACGGCGCTTGCCAAAGAATGGAAAAAAAGCATGCCCTTTGGCTGGAATAGCTGGGGTGCATTACAGTTTAACCTGACCTATAAGAAAGCCCTGGAAGTATCGGACTGGATAAAAGGCAATATCCAAAAGGATGGGTTCTACAACCGTGATAACAAATTAGTCGTATGGCTCGATTCCGGATGGGACAGTTTTACAGAAGAAGAATTGAAAGCTTTTGTCCAAAAATGTAAAAATAACGGGCAATTGGCAGGCATCTACTGGGTGCCATTTACCGATTGGGGGAAAAACCCGGAAAGAGAAGTCGAATATGCGACAGAATATAAATTCAAGGACATATACCTGTACGCTAACGGCAAGCCGCAGGAACTGGATGGAGCGTATGCCATCGATCCTACCCATCCTGCCATAGAAAAACGAATGGAAGCTATATCCGCCCTTTTCCGCCGTTGTGGCTTCGAATATGTAAAAATGGACTTTATGACGCATGGAATCATGGAAGCTGATTCGTGGTATAAACCTGAAATACAGACCGGAGTACAAGCTTATAATTATGGCATGCGCCTGTTGAACAAATACTTCAACGATATGTATCTCAATTTGTCAATATCCCCTATATTCCCGTCCAACTACGCGCAATCGCGCCGTATAGCCTGCGATGCGTGGAATCAGATAAAAGATACCGAATATACCATGAATGCCCTGTCTTATGGTTGGTGGATTGGTAAGGCATACCTGTATAACGATGCCGACCACATTGTTCTCAGAGACGCTACGGAAGGTGAAAACAGGGCTCGTATCACCTCATCGGCTATAACCGGATTATATATAACCGGAGATGATTATAGCGCGGACGGGAAAGTAGAAGGAAAAGAACGTTCCAACAAGTTCCTGACTAATCCCGGAATCAATGCTATGGCAATAGGAAAATCATTCAGGCCGGTAGAAGGGAATGGGGAAAAGTCAGAAAACCAGTTTGTATACACTGATAGTAACGGAGTAATATATTACGTGATTTTCAATTACGGAGATAGCGAAATTGAAGTTTTTCCATCTTTCGAAAGAATTGGGCTGAATAATCCGGCTGCTTATAAGGCCGAAGAACTGTGGAGTGGCCAACCGGTTGATTTGAAAAAGGCCATAATAATACCGGCAAAGGATGTGAAGGTATTAAAAATATCAGCAGAAACTTTATAAATACAATAGTCGATAAAACGTCTTTACGCGGAATAAAAGGAATGTCTTAAAAAATACAGCAATTGTATTACACCTTAGTATTTACAGTAATAAAAATGATATATCGGACATTCCATGTATTAATTGACAAAAAAATAATGCAAAAAATAAATAAGCAACATTAGTTTTGTTTTCCTGATAACAAGAGTCAACCATTTACTAATTTTTAAAAAAGAGAAAACTATGAAACATTAATCTTCGGATATCAAAAACAAATTAATCACTGCACATTCTTAACGAATAGCATACAGGAAAACAAACAATCTAAAAAATTATGAAAAATCAACAAGACTCATTATTAAGAAAGATTTCATATATGGCAATCTTTTATTTCCTTGGACTCTCTGTTGTATTTGCACAGAACAAGGTTATAAAAGGTACAGTTAGCGACGATTCCGGCGAAGCCTTGCCGGGTGTCACCGTTGTCATCAAAGGTTCTTTAGGCGGTGTAATAACAGACGTTGACGGGAAGTTTGCGTTAGAAGTTCCCTCTTCCGGAATATTAGAAGCTCCTTCTTCCGGAATACTGGTATTCTCCTTTATCGGGATGCAGACTCAGGAAGTAGCTATAGACGGAAGAAACACATACCGTATCCAAATGGTTTCATTGGCGAATGAGCTGGACGATGTCACTGTGGTAGCATTTGCCAAACAGAAAAAAGAGAGTGTGATTAGTGCGATAACCACAGTTAGCCCCAAAGAGCTAAAAATACCCGTAAGTAATCTTACGAATGCTTTAGCCGGAAGGATGTCGGGTATTATATCATACCAGCAAAGCGGAGAGCCCGGCAGAGACAACGCCCAGTTCTTTATAAGGGGAGTAACGACTTTCGGGTACAGGAAAGATCCTCTTATATTGATAGATAATATAGAACTATCCGCTGACGACTTAGCCCGCATGAATGTAGATGATATCGCTCAGTTTTCTATAATGAAAGATGCTACGGCTACAGCCCTGTATGGCGCGAGAGGCGCGAATGGTGTAATTTTAGTTACCACGAAAGAGGGGAGCACAGGAAAAACCAAAGTGTCGGTAAGGATGGAACATTCGATTTCGGAACCAACCAAAATGGTAGACCTTGCAGATCCGATTACATATATGAATTTAAATAATGAAGCTGTAGTGGCCCGGAATCCCGCGTTGGGAAACTATTACAAATATTCGCAGGAAAAAATAGAGAGAACAAAGGCAAATGTTAACCCATACGCATATCCGTCGCTAAATTGGTACGACGAATTATTTAAGAAAAGTACAACCACAGAACGGGTCAATGCTAATATAAATGGAGGCGGAGATATTGCCCGGTATTTTATAGCGATGTCGTATGCAAAAGACAACGGGGTGTTGAAGAATGATAAATTGAATAACTTCAATTCCAATATCGACCTGAACAAGTATACCGTGCGTTCGAACGTCAACCTGAACCTCACGAAATCGACGGAAATAATTGTACGTGTCAGCGGAAGTTTTGATGACTATTCCGGTCCGATAGACGGAGGCAATGAAACTTTCGAGAAAGTAATGAGAACAAATCCGGTCATGTTTCCAAAAAGCTTTCCGGCCGTCGGCGACTATGAAGGAGCGACCCATGTACTTTTTGGTAACGCTGTGTCGTCGGGAGGCAGCGAGGGTCCGGCGTATATGAATCCATACGCTGATATGGTAAGGGGATATAAAGAATATAACAGGACTAATATATCAGCGCAACTTGAGGCAAAACAGGATCTAAGCGCGTTGATAGAAGGACTTAGGGCCAGGGTATTATTAAATACGGTACGCTATTCATATAGCGATGTGAGCCGGAAGTATAATCCGTTTTATTATGCTTCAGGAGGATACGATCCGAAGACTAATACATATCAACTTCAAGAACTGAACCCCACTCAGGGAACGGAATATCTCGATTACAATGAAGGGACGAAAGATGTGACAACTACCAATTATGTGGAAATGTCGTTCGATTATAACAGGGCGTTTGGCGATCACAATGTCAGCGGTATGCTGGTACTGACCATGCAGGATCGTAAAATATCGAACTCGGGAAATATCCAACGTTCACTTCCTTTTAGAAATCAGGGACTGGCCGGGCGTTTTACTTATGCCTATCAATCTAAATATTTTACAGAATTCAATTTTGGCTATAATGGATCGGAGCGTTTCTCCGCGAAGGAACGTTTTGGTTTTTTTCCTTCCATCGGAGCGGGTTATATTATTTCGAACGAAAGTTTTTGGGAACCATTGCAGAAAACGGTCAATAAACTGAAGTTTAAGTTCACTTACGGATTGGTGGGTAACGACGCTATCGGTAGCGAAGACGACCGTTTCTTTTATTTATCGAATCTGAACATGGGCGACGGGGGCAAAACGGTCGATTTTGGGAAAGAATATGCCAATCCTAAGGGTAAGCCGGGTATAAGTGTCATTCGGTATGCCAACGACCTGATAACGTGGGAACGTTCAAAAAAGATGAATGTGGGCTTCGAATTAGGCCTATTTAACAATATTGAAATACAGGCTGATTTCTTCAATGAGTACCGTGACCATATTCTGCAAACCAGATCATATATTACTTCCACAATGGGATTACTGTCAAGTGCGAATCCAAAAGCAAATGTAGGGGAAGCGTCTTCGCGAGGAATCGACTTTTCCGTAGATTACAAATCATTTATAGGGAAAGATTTCTGGGCATCGGCAAGGGCGAACTTCACCTATGCGACAAGTAGGTACGAGGTATTGGAAGAAGCCAATTATGCCTCGATAGGCAGGCCTTGGAGCTCGGCTATAGGGCGGAATCTATCGCAATGGAGTGGTTATATCGCGGAAAGGTTGTTTATCGATGAAAATGATATTGCAAATTCTCCTCTACAAACTTTTGGCGAATATATGGCCGGAGATATCAAGTATAAAGATATCAACAACGACGGGCAAATTACAGACGCCGATAGAGTCTATTTCGGATATCCTACAACTCCGGAAATAACATACGGTTTCGGTTTTTCGACCGGATATAAAAATTTCGACCTGTCGATGTTCTTTCAGGGAAATGCCAGGGTATCATTCTACCTCGATCCGGGAAGAATTGCACCTTTCGTAAGCGAAACCGCCCTGCTTGATAAAATAGCGACAGACCACTGGTCCGAGGATAACAAAAACTTATACGCTTTTTGGCCTCGTTTGGCGGGTGGACACATAGGAAACAATCTTCAGACCAGTACATGGTGGATGCAGGACGGAACATTCATTCGTATGAAAACAATGGAACTGGGATACTCACTTCCCAAGAAAATTATAAAAAGCATTGGAATGGAATCTTGTCGAATTTATCTCTCGGGGAATAATCTCTTTACAATGAGCAAATTCAAACTGTGGGATACCGAAATGGGGGGTAACGGATTGGGGTATCCCATACAGAGAGTGTATAATATTGGATTGAACATAAACTTCTAATACATAAAAACATGAAAATATACAAGATAATAGTAACGCTTTTAGCGGTATGTTCTCTGAACAGTTGCTCCGATTATTTGGATATCGTACCCGATAATCTGGCAACCCTGGATATTGCGTTTAACAACAGGTCGAGCGCCGAGCAATACCT
The DNA here is from genome assembly GCF_054601275.1 of Dysgonomonas reticulitermitis. Lineage (NCBI taxonomy): Bacteria > Pseudomonadati > Bacteroidota > Bacteroidia > Bacteroidales > Dysgonomonadaceae > Dysgonomonas > Dysgonomonas reticulitermitis. The sequence continues at coordinate 32,886 of NZ_BAAHWU010000001.1, forward strand.
TTATACGTGCTATTCATATGTACCGCCATACGGCGACCAGTACGCTAATCCGGGAATAGCTTCCGGAAATGAGATATGGTATTATACTACTGAGGCAGGAGTCCGCCCCAATAGAACGACAAATTTGATAGCATACGGTTTACAAAACAGTTCGGACCCGATCGCTAATTACTGGGATGGATGGCAGTGGAAGATAGATGATAGGGATTATTCAGGAAAACCACTATTCCAGGCGTTAAGGGATTGTAATATTTTTCTCGAATATGTGTCTATCCCGGATCGGGTTCATGGATTGAGAGAAACCGAACGTTTGCGTTGGCTCGCGGAAGTTAACGTGTTAAAGGCTTTTTACCATTACTATCTTTTTCAACTTTACGGCCCAATTCCGATCATCGATAAAAATCTGCCCCTCGACGCCAGTATCGAAGAAACACGCGTTTCCAGGCAAAAGGTGGATGAAGTCGTTAAATACATAGTCGACCTGATAGACAACTCATACAGGGACTTACCCCCAAGCATAACCGCCGAAGGGTCGGAAATGGGGCGCTTGACACAACCCGCTGCGTTAGCTATCAAGGCAAAAGTGTTATTATTGGCGGCCAGCCCCCTGTTTAACGGAAATACCGATTTGGCTAACTTCAAAGACCATGACGGCCAGCCTTTCTTTAACCAGACATATGATAAAAGCAAATGGACATTGGCTGCCGAAGCCGCACGCGAAGCTATTGAGCTGGCTGAGGCTAACGGGCATGGCATATACTATTTTTCGGATGAATGGCCTATAGATTTGCCGGATGAACTGAGCTATGGAATGAATGTAAGAGGCGCCGTTACCCATCGCTTCACGAAGGAGTTGATCTGGAGTATCGGAAAACAATCGACCTATGATTTGCAATGTTCAGCTGTCGCAAGACTTACACCATCGATGCTAAATGCTAATTCTTGGTCTCAAATGGTACAGGCAAAAGGAATCTTGGCTCCTACATTAGCCACCGCTGAACGATTCTATTCACGAAACGGGGTTCCTATCGAAGAAGATAAAGATTGGGTGGTAAATAACAACTGGTACAATGAACGTTATAAATTCCAGACTATAGGGTCTGACAACAAGTATGTTATGAAGGAAGGAGCTAAAACTGCTATCCTGCATTTCAACAGGGAATATCGTTTCTACGGATTTCTTGGCTTCGATGGCGCTACCTGGTATGGAAGCAAATGGAAAGATCCCAATGGAACTCCCAATTATATACAAGGGAAAAAGGGCGAATATGGAGGAATCATAAACCCGGCAGAAGCGTATTCTGAGACAGGGTACTTTTCGAAAAAGGTGGTGCCCGTAGAATATGAGTTGGACGAAAATGGCGCCGTTGTATATGAGTATCCATTCCCTATAGTCCGTCTGGCCGATTTATACCTCATGTATGCCGAAGCATTGAACGAATCTACCGATGGAGAAACGGTTAATCCTGAAATCTACAAATACCTGGATATTATTCGCGAACGATCCGGACTGGAAGGCGTTGTGAAATCATGGAACGATCACTCTATCAATAAAGACAAGCCCAAAACAGTATCGGGAATGAGGGAGATTATCCGGCGCGAACGCTCGATAGAATTGGCATTGGAAGGACACTATTATTTTGATATCCGCCGTTGGAAATTAGCGGGTAAAGAATTTATCAAGCCAATACAAGGCTGGAATATATGGGGGCTCACGAACGAGGATTATTATCAGGTCATTACAATATATATACCCAAAATGTATCAGAACAAGCAATACTTCTGGCCGATAAAAGACAATAATATTGTATACAATCCTAATTTAATCCAATCATATGGATGGTAATTAAATAAAAGAATTAAGCTATGAAAACAAAAATATCGATATTTTTAATATCTCTCTTCATTTTATATAGTTGTGGCGAAGATAGTATATTAAAACCGTATGGGGAAAATGACGGCGTTCCTCCGGGAGCGATCATCCTTGAATCGTACACACAGATACCGGGAGGAGCTGTCCTGAGATACAAAGCGCCAAAGGATGAAGACTTATTGTACGTAAAAGCGGAGTATACACTCGACAACGGAATGAAACGCGAAATGAAAAGTTCCGTATATTCCGACAGCCTTAAAATAGAAGGTTTCGGAAATACTGAAGAAAAAAGCGTTATCCTGACTGCGGTCGATCGGAATGAGAACATAGGTCAACCGATCGAAATTAAGATTATTCCGGGTGAACAGTCCTTGTATAAATCATTCCGGACTATTTCATCTGATGCAACATGGGGAGGAGTCCGCTTCAAAATAGAAAACAAGGATAAAGGCAACTTTATTATCGATGTCATGACTCAGGATGCCGAGGGCGAATGGTATGTTGCACATACGGAGTATACGAAAAGCGCGTCGATTGAATTTGCGGTGCGGGGATTTGATCCTACGCCCAGAGATTTCAGACTGTCTATACGCGACCAATGGAATAATAAAACAGATGACTATGCGATAAATGTATCCCCATTGTATGAAGTTGAATTGGATAGGGGCAAATTCAGAAAGTATTATCTGGGTAATGACACCAGCGTTGATGAATGGGGCTTTTCAATGGAACGGATCTGGAACGGACAGAATTGGTGGGGCGCTTTCAATATGTGTCACAGCGCCAATTTTTCAGATTTTCCGGTATGGTTTACGTTCAATTTGGGTGTGACGGCCAAATTAAGCCGTTTTCACTATTGGCAACGATTGGATGACCTGATTTATCAAAATGGGAATATTAATAAATTTGAACTATGGGGGCATTCGGGCTCACCATCGTTAGACGGAAATTGGGACGGCTGGATAAAATTGATAGAGTGTGAAGACTTTAAACCGTCAGGTTTACCGGCTGGGGTAAATAACTCGGAAGATATGGATCATGCGGTAAAAGGACTGGAATTTGATTTTGATGTCTCTTTGCCTCCTGTAAGGTATATCCGCTTCAAAGCTCTATCGACCTTTACAGGCGCGAAAACAATACACTTCCAGCAACTTTGGTTCTGGGGGCAGGTGGTAGAATGAAATATAACATATAAATAGTAAAATAATGAAACAATTATATATCATACTTACAATCATATCTGCCCTATTTATAACATCCTGTGGCGATATGCTCGACGACATCCAGTCTTATCTGGACGAAGGTGAGAAAGTTTATGTGGGAAAACTGGATTCTGTAAAAATCTTTTCGGGGCAAAACAGGGTGTTGATCGCAGGAATAATGCCTTATGGAATGACTCAGACAAAATGTGTAATAAACTGGATAGACCCGCAAGGGGGAACCGGGACGAAAGAATTTCCGATAAATAGAGTGAGTCCGAATGAAAAATTTGAATTTATAATCGACAATCTGCTCGAAGGCCAATATGACTTTCAGATATATACCTATGATGCCAAAAACAACAGTTCGGTAAGAGTCGAAAATGGAGGATATTCATACGGAGAAGTATATGAATCGATGCTGGTTAACCGGAACATAGGCAGTATGTCACTGGATGAAGATGGATGTACGATAAACTGGCTCTCAGGAGCTAATGGTTTGGTACGTAGCGAAATAAGATATATGGATAAAGATGGCATTCTTCAGAATGTTTCTGTTCCGGCAGGCGAAAGTAGTATTTATTGCCCCGGAGCTCCCGGCAAAGGTGAATTTGAATACCGCTCGGTTTATATTCCCGAGGAGCTAAGTATAGATGAATTTTATACAGCCTGGAACAAAGCTTCGTTCCCGTATCTATTTGGAGATGTGGACAGAAGCCAGTGGAGCATTATTTTCTATAATAACAGCGACCCTTATGAGGGTTCCCCGTATAATATTATAGACAATAATAAAGACTCATATTGGCATTCGGATTATCACAACGCTACCGATTACCCATATACCTTTGTTATAGATATGAAAGAACAGGTGTGGGTCGGAGAAATCGGGGCTCAAACGCGCCAGAATGCCTATTATACGAAAGGCGTAGAGTTTTATACAATAGACAATTATACAGGGCCTACTGAAGGGCAGTGGATAAAGCTGGGTGATCTTGAACTGCCTCAGGATAATAATGATTTCGTCTGGAAAACTTGTTCCGACAATATTTTGGATGCCGGTATTAAAGCTCAATACCTTAAAGTAGTGCTCACAAGTGGTTATAATGGACATTTGGGAGGTCTTGCTGAAATATCGGTAAGGAAAGTATTACAATAATCGAAATTAAAGCCTGTTTAAATTTTAGCGAAAATATAGGCTGAAAGCTAATAGGTAATTTAAGTAATGGATTAATGGTTGTTATTACTACTGTCTGGCTGTTCATTCATGCCAGACAGTAGATTGATACAAACGCTTATTTATCAATTTAATAGAAACACTATATAATATACCGAATGAAACTTTTAAAAAACCTGAGATTTTTTTTGTTAGCTTGTTTATTACCGCTTGGCGTATTGTCGTTATTCGCCCAGATTCAACCGAGTCCCCTGTTCACTGACCATATGGTATTGCAACAACAAACGCAGGTTCCCATCTGGGGAAAATCTACACCCCATAAAACAATAAAGGTGGTTACCTCGTGGGACAAAAAATCATACGAGTCCCTGTCCGATGCGTCAGGCAAATGGATGGTAAAAGTTGCTACCCCCAAAGCAGGAGGCCCTTACAAAATTGAAATATCAGGAGACGGAACGGTCGTATTACAGGATGTGCTGATAGGCGAAGTCTGGATTTGTTCGGGGCAATCCAATATGGAAATGCCGCTGGCCGGTTGGGGACAGATAGATAATTACCAGAAAGAAATAGCCGATGCCGATTATCCGGATATAAGGTTATTCCATGTCGAAAGAACATCGAGCGTTGTGCCCACAGACCATATAAATGTGACAGGTAATGGTTGGCGGAAATGCTCTCCCGGAAATATTCCCGACTTTTCGGCTACATCCTATTTTTTCGGGCGTAAACTACATCAAGACTTAAAAATACCCATCGGACTGATACATACCTCGTGGGGCGGTACTCCTGCCGAATCGTGGACCAGTAACGAATCTCTGGAAATGATGCCGGAATTTCGGAAGGAAATAGAAGAAATAAAGTCTATACCTCAAGACCTTCAGGAAAGGAACAAACTGAAAGAAAAGAAACTGAAAGAATATGACATGGAAGTTATGTCAAAAGATTTTGGCTACAAAGAATCAATAGCCGTAGCAGCCTCTGCCGGATACGATGATAGCCTATGGGAACAAATGGTCTTGCCCGGACACTGGGAACAGAAAGGATTAGAAGGGTTCGACGGTTTTGTTTGGTTCAGAAAAACAGTAGACATTCCTGCCGCTTGGGAGAATAAGGAACTGACGCTTAGTCTGGGTGCAATAGACGATAATGAGGTAACTTTCTTTAATGGAACAGAAATTGGGCGGACAGATGGATTTAACGTAAACCGACGGTACAGTATTCCTGCCCGGCTGGTAAAGAGAGGAAAAGCCGTAATTACGGTAAGAGTGACGGACGGAGGAGGTGAAGGCGGGATTTGCGGTAACAGCGATGACCTGTTTTTATCCCCGGCAAAAAACGGCTTATCCAAAATCGATTTATCAGGAAACTGGAAATACAAAATAGCCCTGGGTAAATACGATGTAACGCCTGTGCCTGCATATTATAACGAAGGTAATCCTTATTGCCTGTCGAGCCTTTACAATGCAATGATACATCCCATCGTGCCATACGGAATAAAGGGGGCTATCTGGTATCAGGGCGAAGCGAATGATACCAGGGCTTACCAGTACAGGACATTGTTCCCTCTGATGATTAACGACTGGCGGACGAAATGGGGATATAGCTTCCCTTTCTATTTTGTGCAATTGGCTAATTATAAACAAATAGAGGATATGCCGGAAGAGTCGGACTGGGCAGAACTCAGGGAAGCCCAATCAGGGGCTCTGCATCTGGCTAATACAGGGATGGCTGTAACAATAGATATAGGTAATGCCAATGACATTCACCCTAAAAACAAACAGGAGGTAGGCCGCCGTTTGGCGCTGATCGCTAATAGCAACCTGTATGGAAAGGATGAACCATTCTCGGGACCGATATTTAATTCATACAAGATAGACGGGAACAAGGTTCGTATTAGCTTTACCCATACAGATGGAGGATTGAAGGCCAAAGGGGATGAAGATTTAAAAGGATTCTGCATAGCTGGCCCCGACCGCAGATTTTACCGGGCGGAAGCAATAATTGAAGGCGATGAAGTGGTTGTCAGTTCGCCTGATGTGATATTTCCTGTAGCTGTACGGTATGCCTGGGCCAACAATCCGGTTTGCAACCTGTATAATGGGGCAGGGCTTCCTGCATCTCCATTCCGGACAGACGATTGGCCGGGAAAAACATCCCCTTATAAACAACAATAAAAATAATTATATCAAACTTTAAGTATGAAAAATAAACTGCCGGTATTTTATTTATTACTGTTTTCCTGGTCATTTATTCAGGCAAAGCCAATCAGCCCACCACAGGGAGACCTTGTTTTATGGTACACCCAGCCTGCAAGCAATTGGATGACTTCGGCTCTGCCAATCGGAAATGGGCGTATAGGCGCTATGATTTTCGGGGGAGTGGAACAAGAACAAATACAGTTCAATGACAAAACGCTGTGGACAGGAAATACCCACGACAGGGGAGGTTATCAAAACTTTGGCGATATATATATAAAGTTCAGGAAGCAATCGAAAGTATCGGATTATACCCGCTACCTGAATATTAATGATGCGATAGCAGGAGTAAAATATAAATCGGAGGGTGTTACTTATACCAGAGAGTATTTTGCCTCTTTTCCCGACAATGTCATTGTTATGCATCTGACTGCCGACAAAAAGAAGAAAATAAGTTTTGACATTTCCATGCAGGATGCGCACGATGGAAAGATAGTGGCAAATAATAATGAGATAGCGGATAATGGTAAACTGACGCTGTTGTCGTACCAGGCCTCGTTAACGGTATTGAACAAAGGTGGAAAATTATCGACAGATGGGACTACTTTAACCGTCGAAGATGCGGATGATGTTACAATATTGCTGGCTGCCGCGACAGACTACGACCCGGCAACTCCTACCTATACTACAACCCGCGATTGGAGAAAAGATATGCAGGCAGCAATAAGCAAAGCATCATCCAAACAATACCGGCAACTGAAAAAAGGCCATCTTAAAGATTATCAGGCGCTATTCAGCAGGGTGTCGTTGAATGTGGGCGATACCAAGCCTTCTATCCCGACCAATGAGTTGTTAAAGAATTATGCCAAAGGGAAATATGATCCTTATACAGATGTTTTGTTTTTTCAATACGGACGTTACCTTACCATTTCATGTTCAAGAGACGGGCTCGACCTGCCTTCCAATTTACAAGGACTTTGGAACAACAGCAACAATCCGCCATGGGGTGGCGATATCCATTCCAATATTAATATACAAATGAATTACTGGCTTGCCGAAGTCGCTAATTTGGCGGAGTGCCATATGCCGTTTATCAATTATATATACAACGAAGCTCTGCTCCAAAAGTCGTGGAGGGATATGGCCGGCGAAATGGATTGCAGGGGATGGGCATTGAAAACGCAGAACAATATTTTCGGATATTCCGACTTTGCATGGAACCGCCCGGCAAACGGTTGGTATTGCATGCATATATGGGACAAATATTTATTTAATCCTGATAGAGAATACCTTGAAAAGACCGCTTATCCTGTGATGAAATCAGCTTGCGAGTTTTGGACAGACAGGCTCATTGTCGACGACGACGGCCGTCTGGTTGCACCTAACGAATGGTCGCCCGAACATGGCCCTTGGGAAAGCGGAATCGCTTATGCCCAACAGATTGTTGCCGACCTGTTTGCCAATACTATTCAGGCAGGGAAAATACTGGGTACCGATACAGAATTTACTACACTTCTGGAACAAAAATACAACCGCTTGGACAAAGGCCTTACCATTGGCGATTGGGGGCAGCTTCGCGAGTGGAAACATACCAACGATGACCAGAATGATAAGCATAGGCATGTCTCACACCTGATGGCGCTATATCCGGGCAGGGCTATCTCTCCGTTCCTGGATGCAAAATATGCCGAAGCAGCTCGCAAAAGTCTCGATGCAAGGGGTGATAGCGGCACAGGCTGGAGCAGGGTATGGAAAATAGCATTCTGGGCAAGGTTGCACGATGGTAACAGGGCGCATAAACTGCTCACGAGCGCTCTGGATTTGACTTCTGATACCGGCATGGACTATTCTGATAAAGGCGGGGTTTACGAAAACCTGTTCGATGCACACCCTCCATTCCAGATAGATGGCAACCTTGGGGTTACAGCATGTATCTCTGAAATGCTTTTGCAAAGCCATCTTGGGGAGATACATCTGTTGCCTGCCTTGCCTGATGTATGGAAAGAAGGCGAAGTGAAAGGTTTAAGAGCCAGAGGTGGTTACGAAGTGGATATGGAGTGGGATAGCAACAAGCTTGTCTCGGCTACTATCAAATCAAAGTTTGCTAACGATTGCAAAATGAGAACCGATATTCCGGTAAAAGTAGAAGGAACAGATATCGCGTCTGCACCCGATGGCAACGGATATCATGTCATTCTGATCAAAACTTCGCCAAACCAGGCTTATACTATTATTGCAAAGTAATTTAAGAACTATGAGAAAATATATTCTGACAGCAATATCGATAATCATAGCTACCCTGTCGTATGCTCAACAAACGATCAATGTATCCGATTTCGGGGTGCAGCCCAATACGTTTACCGATGCAACAGAAGGGGTGCAGAAGGCAATAGCCAAATGCAAGGAAACGCCCGGCGCGACCCTGGCCTTCCCTGAAGGGCGTTACGACTTTTGGCCCGACAAGGCGGAGCGGAGAGAATACTTCGTATCTAACACAACCACTGAAAGCGAAGCTCCTTCGAAAATAAAGAATATAGGGGTATTGCTTGAGGGGGTGAATGATATAACGGTTGACGGCAACGGCTCTCTGTTTGTATATCACGGAAAGATGATAACATGGGGGATAGACAATTGCAAAAATGTGAAAATCTGTAACCTGAGCGTTGATTTCGAACGGCCGTCTATGACGGAGTTTACAATAAATGAGGTACACCCCGACAAACTGATAGCTACTATACACCCCGATTCCAAATACAGTATCATAGATGGAAAAATCCGTTTCTATGGCGAGGGATGGAGTATGGACAAGAATTTTTTCTGCATAGAAACCGATACCATAGAGGGAACTAACCGTTATTCATGGTGGGACTCTGTAAAGGATGCGAAAGCGACCGAAATAGCTCCGTTTAAAGTCCGCTTCGACAACGACTTTTCGTATGTAGGTTATCAGGTTGGGAATGCCCTTACCATTCGCGACCACGTCCGCGACCATGTAGGGGTATTTGTCAATCGCTCTGAAAATGTGACGCTCGAGAATATCAATCTGCATTATATGCATGGATTGGGGATAGTATCGCAGTTTTCTGAAAACCTGAACTACAATAAGGTGAATATAGCGCCGTGGAGGGGGCGGACAATCGCTGCCTTTGCCGATGGCATGCATTTTTCAGCATGCAAGGGACATGTCGAGATAAGTGATTGTAAGATAAAGGGGCTGCACGACGACCCGATAAATGTACATGGCACATACCTGAAGATAACAGGAGTAAAATCTCCAAATAAGCTGGTAATGCGCTTTATGCATGGCCAGACTTACGGGATGCAACCTTTCTTCGAAAACGACTCGGTAGCTTTTATCCGGTCGAAGACATTACAAAAAGTGGACTATGCAATAGTGGAAAATGTGAGACGGATATCCGGTAGGGAGGTGGAGTTGTCTTTATCGAAACCTTTGCCTGATGGTATGGGCGAAGGCGATTGTTTGGAAAATATAACGTGTACTCCCTCTTTGCGAATATCCGGTTGCCGGCTTGAAATGACAAATACACGGGGTATCCTGGTCTCTACGCCCCGGAAGGTAGTCATCGAAAACAATTATTTTTACCGGACAGGTATGTATGCTATCATGATTGCGGCCGATGCCAACAGTTGGTATGAGTCCGGGGCGGTAAGTGATGTGCTTATCAGGAATAATATTTTTGATGCCTGCGCCTATAACCTCTATTATGATAACAACAGCTATGTAATATCCATAGAGCCCGAAAACCACGAAAGGGTAAGCAAACATTGGGTTCACCGTAATATCCGTATCGAAGGCAATATCTTTAAAATATATAATGATAACCTGATATTGAAGGCAAAGAGTACTCAGAATCTTTATTTCGGTAAAAACACAATTGAGAATACGGCATACCTTCCAATAGTTAAGGGTAGGACAAAAAACGAGTCGTCCAGCCCGTCTTTCCGATTTGAGGATTGTACTGGAGTAAAAATGGAAAATAATGTATATAAACCCGCTACTTCAGGAGTGAAAGTAGAGACTACATATATGAAGAAGAAAGATATTGATATTGAGCGTAATATATCTTTTACTTTTAAATAATTGGTGAATTTTAAACAGGCTCTTAATCGCAAGAGAGGTTTTTTATTTCACCACAGAGTTGAGTTTTATGTTAATTATATACTCCGTGGTGAAAAGTCAAGATGAGTTCAATGAAAGCTCTAAAAAACCTTATCTTTGCAACTTATGGAAGATATTTATAAAACCATAGCGGATATATCCAAAGCAGTTTACACCGAGAAGCGAAGCAAATTTATTGCTTATGCAATTCCTGTGCTTTCGACTGAAGATGTGAGAAAAGAAATAGATAAGCTGAAAAAAGAATTTTACGATGCCCGTCATATATGTTGGGCGTATATGCTGGGGGCTGATAGGCTTGAATTTCGGTCGAATGATGATGGTGAGCCGTCCGGAACGGCAGGAAAACCTATACTTGGACAGATAAATTCGAATGAGCTGACAAATATTCTTATTGCTGTTATTCGATATTTTGGAGGAATCAAGCTGGGAACCAGCGGGCTTATTGTCGCATATAAAGAGGCGGCGGCAGAAGTAATAGCTAATGCCGATATTGTGGAAAAAACAGTTGATGCTCAGGTTTCGTTTGGTTTTGAATATCCTTTTATGAATGATGTGATGAAAATTGTAAAAGACTTAGAACCGGCTATTTTAGAGCAGTCTTATGATATGAATTGTTCGATGACATTGGAAATACGGAAAGCTAAGTTTGACGAATTAAGAAATAGACTGGAAAAGGTGGAGTCCCTGAGTTTTATTGAACAGTATGAAAAGTGAGAAGTGAAACATTGTTCGGCGCTGGTTTTATCTATAAGGCTGATTTATACTTCCTTTACTTTGCCCAATGTGATATAGCAAATATATCCTTTAATGTCTGAGTAACCGATCTTGCGAATTTGATCGACATAATATTTCACCTGACGGATGTGTTTTTTGTCTTCTTTTTCTCCGAATTTATAATCTATCACAATTACCCTATCTCCTTTTATCATAACCCTGTCGGGACGGACAAATGTTCCTTTAGGCTGCAAAATCTGTACTTCGTTCAGAACCCGATATTCTCCCGAATACCAGGATGATACAAGAGGATTGGATAAATACGCATTCAAAATATTTCTAACCTCGCTTTTTTTACCTGCTGTTATATCTCCGTTAATGTAATACTCTTCAACAGCACTGTCTATATCATTTATTGTTTGCACTTTACTGATAATTTCATGCATTAAAGTACCATAGTCACGCTGTCCAGTGTCCGAAAAATAATATTTGTTTTTCAATAACAAATGTATCCTGTTGTCATACGATACACTCGATATATTCTCAACGCTGATTTCATTGATAATAGGACTCCTTTTTTTCTTTACAGAACGGTAGTTTTCTCCTGTCTCGAAAATACCGGTCTCTCTATCTAAATTTTGAGAGAGATTAACTATGTTTTCTATATCTATGGGCGAATTTATAGAAGCCCAAAGCAACGATGCAATATCTTTTACCTCTTCTTTTACCGGTTTGGGCGCAAAAGCGATCAATTCATTTTTGGCACGGGTGAAGGCAACATAAAGAACATTTATATTGTCAATGAATGCGTGCAAACGTTCATCATAATATTCATAATCGAAAATTGTATTTTTCAATTTTGATGAATATTTTACAGGAACTAAATGTAAGCGGTTGAATGGTTCCGACTTAGGGTGGCACCAAAGTATTGTCGCTAGCTTATGATCAATTTCCCAGTTACAGAAGGGTATAATAACAACATTAAAACCAAGGCCTTTCGATTTATGTATGGTCATTATACGGATTGCATCCTGACCATCGGGAGTAAAAATAGTCTTTTTAATTCCCGATTCATCCCACCACTTGAGGAAAGCGTCGAGGTCTGATGAGTAACGGATGGTAAAGTCCAGAACCATATCCAAAAACGACTGGATATAGACCAGTTCGTCATTGTCCATCGCGTTATCGAACAGTTTAAACATTTCCTCCGTCATTTCATACAAAGGAAGTTCGCGTATCTTGTTCAGTTCTGTCATTATTTCTTCCGGCAGGTCGTCTTTTGCAGAAAAATATTTTAATAAAGCATCCTCTGCCGTAAGCTGGTTATTATATTTAAAATATTCGTAAACGGCTAACGCTTTAAGTGAAGCTTCCAGCGGATTGTGCAAATATTTCAGTAGCGCGACAATCAGTTTCACATTCTTGGCGTTGTTGACAAACAAGGCCTCGTCTGAAATAATATCGTAACGATATTTCGGATCGGTATTCCGGCTTTTGTATTCCAACAGACGGTTTGCTACACTCGCTCCTTCTTTTTTTGTGCGGACAAGTATCGCTATATCTTTCAGGCTATAACCCTTATCCTGTAATTGCTCTATTTGCGAGGGTAATTGTTCCAATACATAATCTTGCCAGGCTTGTTCTGCGGTTTCTATAAACTCTACCTTTACATGCCCTTCATTTTCTTCGTGGCTTTCAGGTATTTGTTGATATACTTCGTTATAAGCTTTTGTTATTCGGGAAGAAAATGGTTGTAAGCGTTTATCCGCATCGATATCCAAGGAACTATTATAAGTCTCTTGAAGAAGATGTGCTCCTGTTGTAAAAATCGCATTGTTGAAATTGATGACGTTTCGGGAGCTACGCCAGTTTGTATCCAAAGTTTCGTGGGTAATACCTTCCGAATCGAAATCCTTGTCCAGTTGCTCATCCAGTAATTTCCAATCAGAATTTCGCCAACGATAAATACTTTGTTTTACATCTCCTACTATGAAATTCTTATTCCCTCCTGCCAAGCTGTCACGGACGAGAGGAAGGAAATTTTGCCATTGCATATCGGAAGTGTCCTGAAACTCATCGATCATGTAGTTATTTATGCGCAAACCCACCTTTTCATAAATAAAAGGAGATTCGTTTCCGGCGATGATCCGGTTCAGGAGTTCGGTCGTATCCGATATGAGCATGATATTATTCTCGGCGGCATATTCCCGGATCTTTTTATCTACATCGCCCAATATGCCCAAAGCGAAAAAATAACGGTTTATTTCGCTGGCAGTCTGGTATGTACGTGAATTATCGAAATGAGAAATAATCTTTACAACCAATGGGTTTAATTCACTGAAAACATCTTCAATCTGATCTTTTAATGATGTGGGCGTTTTTGTTGTATACCAATTAGATAAATTATCAGCCAGGGTACGGAATGTATTTGTCGGCTCGCTGACCGCACCATTGCCCCATCGTATAAAACTAAAAAAAGGAGAACGTGCCCCGCCTTTGAAATCATCCGGCTTTAGTCCACGATTGGTCATTATGTTCAGCGCTTTTTCAGCCATTTGTTGCAACTCACTCTCAAAATTGCGGATGATGGTGAAAAGCATTTCTTTATAATCGGTCATCAGTTGCTTGTCGGCAATATCGGCCTGCACCTGATTGCTGTATGCTTTGTAGCCTTCCTTGAATATTTCGGAAGAAAGGGATTGAATATCGCTACGGATATTCCACGTGTCGCCGCTTTCTATTTTTTCTTCCGAAAAACGGATCAGCCAGTCGAGTAGGAGTTTGTTGTCGCTACGCTCTAAGTCGAATAACATAGAATCAACCGCTTGCCCTAAAACTTTTTCGGTATCCAGTTCTATATTATATCCTCCACCTAATCCAATTTCACGTGTGAAAGCGCGCATTGTTTGCTGGAAAAACTTATCAATGGTGCTGACAGAAAAAGAAGAATAATCGTGAAGTATGCGTACCAAGATGTCATGCGCCTCTTTTCTTACTTGCTCTTCATTCAATCCATATTCATCGGAAAGCAAACCTACGTAATCCGATTTTCGTCCTTGAGCCAGATTGCCAAGCTCTTCGACGATGCGGGTTTTCATTTCGTCGGTTGCCTTATTGGTAAAGGTAACCGCTAGTATATGGCGATAAGCGTATGGGGAAGAAAAAAGAAGGCATAGATATTCTGCGGTCAGGCGATGGGTTTTACCCGAACCTGCCGAAGCTTTGTATACAGAAAGATTTACTTCATCGTCAAATAATCCTTGCTTTGGCATATCCCTCTTTTTGCAATAGTTCCAGTATCTTATTTCTGAAATCCCCTTGAACTATTATTTCTCCGTCTTTGGCTGATCCGCCGACTCCGCATTTTACTTTCAGAAATTTGCCTAGTTCCTCTAAGTCTGCGATTGTACCGGTGAATCCGGTAATCAGTGTCACGGCTTTTCCTTTGCGGTTACGTTTGTCCAGAGAAATACGAAGCTGTTGCTTCGTTTTATCCAGCGTATCCTCTTCTATGTTCTCTTCTTTTTCATATTTAAAGTCCGGATTTGTAGAATATACAACATTCAGACGGTCTTTCCAGTCGCTCATATTAATGGATTTTGTTTGATGCAAAAGTACGGAATAATTTAAGCAGTTTTACAAAATTACCACTTATTCATATGTATTTTGGAACTGTCGTATTTATCTTTTGCGAATAATCTCCTTTAGGATAACCAATTGGAATAACAACGAGCGGAAGAACTTGAGCAGGCATGTTGGTGTGTTTTATCACCGTTTCCATCCTGTCACGGTAGGGGTAAGAAGCAGTCCATACTGCGCCTAAGTCCATAGCTTCGGCAGCAAGGAGGATGTTTTCCGTTGCAGCAGAGCAATCCAAGTACCAATAGGAAGAACGGACAGTATCTCCACAAACAACAATGGCCATCGGTGCTTCTGCTAGCATTTTAGCAGTTGGTAGTTCTGCTGCCATTTTATCCAGAATATCCCTGTCGTTTATGATTAGAAACTCCCAAGGGCGTGTGTCTTTCCCCGATGATGCAGCCATCCCGGCTTTGATTAGCGTTTGAATATCTTCATCCGATACAGGCCTGTCTTTTATAAAGTTACGTACGCTTTTTCTGTTGAATATTACAGATAAGGCTGTATTTTTTTTATATATTTGATTTTCTTCTTTCTGAGAACAGCCGGAAAATATAATAGTGCAAAGCAATTATGGAAACAATGACACCAATTTCAGCTATTATTTTTGTCGTGTTCGGGATTCTCTCAATAATCCTGTTTTTTAAGATATGGGTAATGACTAATGATGTTGATAAGATCAGGGATATTTTGTCTAAGCCGACAGTAGAAAATACCTGTCTCTATATAATCTATACGGTATTGATATGCCTGACTTTTCAAAATATAAGAAATAAAAACCTCATCGTTTGTTCCGTAATTCGTTCCGCATAAAACAAAAACGCTTGAAAATCTATTGATAATCAAGCGTTTAAAAACATAAATAGTACTCGGAGCGGGACTTGAACCCGCACAACCGTAATGGTCACAAGATTTTAAGTCTTGCGTGTCTACCATTCCACCATCCGAGCAGCCTATGAGCGAAAGACGGGACTCGAACCCGCGACCCCGACCTTGGCAAGGTCGTGCTCTACCAACTGAGCTACTTTCGCATTCTCTGCCAGAGAACCTATATTTGTCAGCACTATGACCATTCTCTTTTTGCGAGTGCAAATGTAAAAAATGTTTTGCTTTCTACAAAGAAAATCCAGCTTAATTTCCTACGATAATATCCTATTTCACTTAAGTTGATTTTCTATTACCAAGCTGTCACGCCGATTTATGATAAGTTAACTATCTCTATACTCATAAATTTCAACTTGTATAACACCATGTTTTACTATATCTAGCTCTTTGGCTGCAGCGTAAGATAGATCTATAATTCGTTTCTTTCCGAAAGGGTAAGTACGATGAGCACAGACCATACTATCCTTTTTATATATTTCACCACTGGCTGTTTTGCGGTTATTAAACTTTTTCCCATAGAAAGTAGCCAATCCGATTTGTTGGGCATAAAATCGATTTGTTCTATAGTGATGAATCCCATGTTTGTACCGAAGGGTATGTTCCTTACGACTGGCAATTCCCGGGTGAAGAAGTCTGTATACTTTCCGAAAGGTCTGCACGACTGAACTGTTTTGCCATAATAAGCAGGGATAGTGAATATAATCCAGTTTGCCACGCAGGAAAAAATAGATGCGCAGAGAATCATGGAGTTTTTGGGAAACTTCTCTCTCTGGATACGCAAAGAAACTTTCCTTGTATTTGACAATGCTGCCGTACATCGTGCTAAATGCATTCAGGAACGTGTCCCGTTTTGGGAAAAGAGAGGTCTTTATCTTTTCTATCTACCTGTGTATTCTCCACATCTGAACATTACCGAAACTATATGGAGAAAACTCAAGGGATAGTGGAGCTGACCGGAAGATTATCTCTGCAAGGAACAATTGTTCTATGCAACACGAAATGCCCTTGCTGCTATTGGTAAGAATCTCTTTATTAATTTTAAGCATAGTGTTAACTAATTGTGATGTGCTATCTTTTAATTTTTCACATTTGTAAAAAGTTCATGGAAAATAATTGTTGTTTGGTAAAGCAATCAATCTTTAAGTTTTGGAATAATATTTCCGTTTACCAGACTGTTTTTTGATATTCGGTTGGCGTCATGTTGAATTCTGTCTTAAAACATTTCGCAAAATAACGCTGATCGGTAAATCCAACCGCGTAGGCGACTTCGGATATTGATATTGATCGGTCTTTCAGTAATTGGCATGCGTGTTTCAGTCGTATATTACGGATAAATTCATTAGGGGGTAAACCGGTCATAGTCCTTATCTTACGATATAGCGACGATTTCGACATATTCAGAAATTGAGCAAAAATGTTAATATCAAAATCGGTCTGAGACAGATGTTTTTCTATAATTTTTACTGCATTATCGAGGAATTGCTCATCTATAGATGGATAATTCAATGTGGCGATATTTATTTCTACATTCGATTTGAATTTCGCCTGCTTATTCTTTTTATTGATGAGGAAATTATTGATACGGGATACTAATACTTTTATCTCGAAAGGTTTCGATATATATCCGTCGGCTCCCGCATCATAACACTCAATCCTGTCTTCGACACTATTTTTTGCCGTGAGCAACAGCACGGATATATGACTGGTTTCAATATTATTTTTCAAGGTACGGCATAGTTCCAGCCCGTCCATTTCGGGCATCATCACATCGCTGACTATTATATCTATATCATTTGTTTTTATTATATTGAGAGCAATAAATCCATTTGTAGCCGTGAATACGTTATATCGTTTTAGCAGGATATTCTTAATTGTATAGAGAATATCTTCATTATCCTCTACCAGAAGGATATTTATATTTTCTTTAGCGATATCCTCATTTTCATCAATCGAAATACCTTTCTTAACAATATTATCGAACTCCTCGATAATTGGGGTAGCTACAGTGTTTTTATTTAACTCTTTCGCCGAAAAAGAATCTTCGTCAATAGGAATTTCGATATTGAATACTGTTCCGATATTTAATTCGCTTTCAACACTTATTGTTCCATGATGGAGTTCGACCAAATCGCGAGATAATGAGAGCCCGATACCATTGGTTTGACCGGCATCAATGTTTTTGTTATAGTAAAACCTCTTGAATATATTGTTAATATCATCGGGATGTATTCCTATTCCGGTATCGCTTATCCTGATAGCCAGACAGGGATGATTCTCTTTTATAAATATTTGCAAACGAAGGTTGACGCATCCTTTAGCAGGCGTATATTTCAGAGCATTGGATAGGAGGTTATATATAATTTTGTCAATCTTATCAGCATCGAAATAGGCTTGTATCTGTGCAGGCTCTGATTCGAATGTGAAATTGATCTTTTTTTTGTTGATTAAAGGTGTAAAATTATTATAGCAAATATCTTGTATAAATGTCGAAATATCACCATTTGAAACTTTTAATTTCAGATTTCCACTCTCAACCTTTCGAAAGTCAAGTACTTGTTGTAACAATCGCCTCAGCCTGTTTACATTAGACTTCATAATATCAAGCTGGAGGATTTTTTTCTTCGAAGCGGCTTCAATATCATCAATCAGACACTGTATAATCGTTAATGGGGTTAGGAAATCATGTGAAATATTTGTAAAATAGCGTAGCTTTGTTTGCGTTAGCTCTTCCGATTTATCTTTTTCTATTTGGGTTATTTTCAACTTATTCTTCAACGTTATCCTGTTTTGTATTATTCTGAAAGCAATATATGCACATGATAATATAAAGGCAAAATATATAATATATGCCCACCAGGTTTCATAAAAAGCAGGTTGTTTATATATAATGAAAGTGGTTGTCTCGCTGCTCCATAATCTATTTTCGTCTGTAGCCTTGACATGAAATATATGGGTTCCTTTTTTCAACGTATTGTACATCGCGAACTGTCTGTCGCCATTGGTATATACCCAATCATCATCAATACCTTCCATTTTGTATGCATATAATATTTTGCCCGAATAGGTATAGTTAAGAGATGTAAAGTCAATCTCTATATTTTTGTCGTTTGAATCTAAAGAAAGCCGTTGCGACATCGCTTTGAATTTGGCGGCATCCTTGTTGCTTATTACCGACTGCCCTTGAACTTTAACATCCGATACAAGCACTACCGGCATCTTTATCATGTTAATATTTTCATTAACAGGTGTAAACAGGCATATTCCTTGATTACCGCCGAAGTATATCCTGTTTTTCGTTTTATTGAAGAAGATAGCTCCTTTATAAAAGGAATTTACGAACAATCCGTCCGTGGTCGAATAATTTCGGGATGCCCCATTTTTCGGATTATACTTTGTTATTTTTTTATTTGTTGTTATCCATACATTGTTAAATTCATCTACAACAATGTGTTGAATGGCTTCGCCCCTCATTTTACAGGACATGGTATAGTCTTTAAATGTCTCTTGGGCTCCATCATAAACAATGATATTGCCTTCATAAGTTCCAAACCATATTTTACCATCTGTACCGGCATATCCCGATGTAATATTATCGCTAATCAGCTCCTTTCCTTTTTTGCTGTAGTTCTTTATTTTCGGTTCGGAAAGGTCGCCGTTTTCCGGAAATTCAATTTTGTAGATACCTTTGCTTTCACTGCTCATCCAGATAGCGCCGTTTATATCTTCCGTGACGGCTGTTATAGCAGAGTTTAATTCTGTGCTGAACAGTTTGATATTTTCACTATTATACGGCTTTACAAAAACAGTAGAGGTAGTGGTTATCCAGATATTATTTTTACTGTCTTCAAAAAACAAACGAATATTACCCGCGGAAGAATTTATATCGTTTAGATTGATTTGCTTTTTTATAGATATATCCGTCTTGTTTCTATCCAGAATATAAATGAGAGGCTCATCATCATGTGCTCCCAGCCAAATATCGTTTCGATTTTTTATTCCACTGATGCAAGCAATATTTTTCATACCCGGTATATTCTTCAACGCGGGATAATCGCTGAATTTAGTTATCGTTTTAGTTTGGGGCGAATAGGTACATAACCCAAATCTGTTTTGGTTTAACCATAGCATTCCTGTATTATCCTCATAAATAGATGTTATATTAGGTGTTGCACCTAACTTGTCGGTTAAATTGCTTAATTCGATATTCACAATATCGGGTTTATCGAAATTAATGGTAAACGCGCCTTCATCAAAGGAAGCGATCCAAAGATTCCCACACCTGTCCTTGATCAGCTCACTGAATATCTTATTGGTATTTTTCAAAAGATCAGATATAGGAACCTGCCTGATTGTATTATCGGGAAGGTATTTCAGGGCATATAATCCGGTAAAAGACATCACCCAAATGTATCCGAAATAATCGTCTTGCACGATGCTGAAGAATGTATCTTCAAGATGTTGACCATCAATATTGTAAACATCCTGCTTGACATACATCGATTCAGGGTTGCTATTCGGGAAAAAACGGAAAAGGCCTTCGCCCCATGTGCAAATCCAGTATTGGTTCTTGTTATCATGAAATATCCTAACAGGATTATTATTCTTTCCTATAACCGGATAATGAATAAACGTACCGTCTTTTTTATATTTATGCAACCCCGCATTCCAACATGAGACCCAAATGTCGCCGTGTTTGTCTTCATATATATAACTTATTGCCCTGTTTGACGATAATTTTTCGGTCATATCTTCTTTCGTGCCAAGTGAAATATTGTAGCAATATAATTTATTCTCAGATCCTACCCATACTGTTCCATCCGATGCCGCGACTATATAATTGATAAACTTGGCCCGTAGATCTTCATCATTGAAATGTGTTATTTGAAATGTTTCTTTATTCAGAATGTTGAGACCTTCCTTTGTTCCTATCCAGATATTATGCTTTTTGTCTTCCGCAAGACAGGTTATTTCATTATTCGTAAGCAAATTCGGGTTATTCATATCAGACCTGAACACCAAAATCCTATACGCGTCATATCTGCATAGCCCGTCTAATGTCCCAAACCAGAGAAACCCGTCGCTATCCTGGAGTATTCGTTGTACCGATCTGGATGGCAAATCTTCGATAGACGATATTGGATTAATAGATATATTCTGAGCGTCTATACTTGAGAGTATACTCAAAAAGGCAAGTATCGAAAAACAGATATTGGAAACTTTTCTCATGGCAAAAGAGGCTAATTGGGATAATACATAATATAGAGAAAACACTGCTAAGTTAATAAAATATAGCGATTATATTTAGTTAATATAGTGATGTATTCTTGAATGGAATCCTTCTTGTATTCATGTAAATTACTAATTATTAGATATGTATATGAAATATGCTTTTGTGTGTTTAATTATTGTAGAGCCATTTTGATGATATTTTCTACATATTTGAACGATCTATAAACATCTTTTCGGACAAGTTTCTTCAATTTTGCTAAACTTAAATACCGGAAAAACAAATAAAATACGCATGAAAAATTTAAAAATCCTAAAAACCATGAAAAATATCAATTTCCTTTTGTCACTTATTAATTACCATTTTTACATTTTTAAACAATCAATAATCTAATTTCTTATGAAAGAATTCTATGAAACATTAAGATTAAATGATAAAAACAGGGGTTTATCATGCACTGTTTTATTATTTATAATTATGCTTATTCTGCCGGTTTCCTTGATGGCTCAAGAGAAAAGTATATCAGGGAGGGTAATAGATGCTGAAACAAACGAAACTCTCGTTGGAGTTAGTGTTGTTATAAAAGGAACAACTACCGGAACAACTACCGATATTGACGGTAAATTTACGTTGCAGGCTGCACCCAATTCTATATTGGTTATATCCTATGTGGGATATGTAAAACAAGAAATCAGCGTTGGTGATCAATCTGATATTATGGTACAATTGGCAGAAAATGCCAAACTATTGGACGAAGTAGTTGTTGTCGGTTTCGGTACACAAAAGAAAGTGAACCTTACGGGAGCTGTTGGAATAGCTACGGCGAAAGATTTCCAGGATCGTCCCGTGATGCTGGCTGCTCAGGCGTTGCAAGGGCTTGTGCCGGGATTGAATATCTCGCAATCCAATGGTAGCCTTGAGACACGTTCGTCGATGTCTATCAGAGGAAAAGGCTCTATTGATAGTGGCACGAATACATCACCGCTTGTATTGATTGATGGTATAGAAGGCGATATTAATACCCTCAATCCCAATGATATTGAGAATATATCGGTATTGAAAGATGCTGCTGCTTCTGCTATCTATGGAGCTAAAGCTCCTTACGGGGTTATCCTTATTACCACCAAGAAAGGTGTTGCGGGAAAGACTAAAGTGTCTTACAGCAATAATTTCCGTTGGAGTAAACCTATTCTGATGCCGCAACAGATGGATTCTTATACATTTGCCCTCTATTTCAACGACGCATGTAAAGATACTCCCGGTTGGAGCCCTAATTTCAATGACGCGTGGCTGAAAGCCATCAAAGATTATCAGACAGGTGCAAGTAGACAATCGACCGTTCAGTCCGGTAATACCTGGGCGGAAGGTTTCGACCCTATCAGCTCTGCGGGAGGTGTAGGAGGTAGCGCCAATGAAGATAATTACAAAAATTTCTTCCGTTCAACAGGGTTTTCTCAGGAACATAACCTGAGCCTGAGCGGAGGTAGTGATAAAGTAACCTATTATGTATCGGGAAACTTCCTGGATCAAAAAGGCTTGATGCAGTTTAATCAGGATGGTTATCAACGGTTTTCTGTAAATGCAAAGATTAACTTCAAGGTAAATAAATGGGTGGATTTTAACTACGGAAACCGTTTTCAACGAGATACTTACCACCGTCCGTCCGCCATGTCGACAAGTTTATTCACCGACATAGGAAGACAGTGTTGGCCTATCATCCCGTTGTATGATCCTAACGGAAACTTACTTTCCCGCTGGGGACTTGCTTTGCGTGACGGTGGTACCGACAAATCGGAAACAGACAACTCATATCAACAGGCACAATTAGTAATAGAACCCATTAAAAATTGGAAAACCTACGCCGAAGTAAATTATTCCATTTATAATATTGACCGGCATTGGGATCAGCAGACTACTTACCGCTACGATGTGGATGGAAATCCGTATGCTATTGGCGAGCCGAGAGGCAGAGATAGTAGTGTACATGAAGAAAGCGCAAAAGAAAACTTATTTGGTCTCAACTTATATTCCGAATATTCATTCAGCTTGGATAATAGAAACAATTTCAAGGTGATGGTTGGATTTCAGGAACAGTCGATGGCTCAGAACAAAAACGGATTAACCCAATATGGTATTATTTTCCCTTCTTTGCCGGAAATAGATCTGACAAACGGGCTTGGCTATGATGGAACCGCCGTAGCGCCTACTCTCAATGGCGAACGCAATGCCTGGGCTACTCAAGGTGTTTTCGGGCGTCTCAACTATGATTTCGAAGGAAAATATCTGTTTGAAGCTAACTTACGTTACGATGTTTCATCCAGGTACAGAACAGGTCACAGAGGCGTTGTATCTCCCGCCTTTTCGGCAGGATGGAATATTGCACAGGAAGACTTCTTCCAGCCGCTTAAAAGTGTTGTGGATGTGTTGAAACTGCGTGTATCGTATGGCCAACTTGCCAATCAAAATACAACAGGATGGTATCCTACCTATCAGAATCTTGGGATATATTCCAGCTACGGTTCATGGCTACAGGGTGGAGTAAGACCTAATATTGTTACCTCTCCCGGCACATTGGAGAACCCGTTTATGACATGGGAAAAGGTTATTACCACTAATGGCGGTCTTGATTTTAGCTTATTGAGCAATCGCTTGACCGGTTCGTTTGACTATTATGTTCGCAAAACAACCGATATGATGGGACCTTCGCAAGCCAGACCTGCGGTTTTGGGTGTAGATCCACCTAAGATGAATGATACTGAATTAAAAGATTATGGTTATGAACTGTCTATCTCGTGGAGGGATGTACTTAACAACGGATTGGGATATGGCATCAGATTATTACTATCTGACTACCAAACAAAAGTTACCAAATATCCGAGCAACTCTACAGGAGATCTTAATACCTATTATAATGGAAAGAAAGTAGGCGAAATATGGGGATACGAAACCATTGGAGTAGCTAAAACCCAGCAAGAAATGGATGCCCATCTGGCTTCGCTTCCGAATGGAGGACAAACGTATATCAGCGGTTCTACATGGCGCGCGGGCGACATCATGTATGCCGATTCGAATAACGATGGCAAAGTAGATAAGGGACTCAATACTCTCGATGACCACGGCGATCTTAGAGTGATAGGTAATACGACTCCACGCTATCAGTTTGGTATTGACCTTACAGCCGACTGGAAAGGGTTCGATGTTCGCGCATTCTTTCAAGGGGTGATGAAACGCGATTTCTGGCAAGGTAGTTATTTCTTTTGGGGAGCGCGTGCCGGCGGTAACGATGGCTCCAATAATTCGGGTACAAACGGATCAAGCTGGCAGGATGGCGGCATGTGGTGGTCTACAGCCTTTGTCGATCACGAAGATTATTTCAGAGATGCTTCCTCGTATTCAGTATCAACAGGAGCTCTCGGCGAAAATGCGAACGCTTATTATCCGAGGCCTAATTTCGAGAACGACCGGAATCTGAAAGTACAGAGCCGTTATTTGCAAGATGCTTCTTATATCCGCTTGAAGAATTTGCAGGTAGGCTATACTTTGCCGGCTTCGACAACCCGCAAATTCCATATTGATAAGTTAAGGGTGTTTTTCTCAGGAGAAAATCTATGGACAGGAAGCAAAATGAATAAAATGTTTGACCCTGAAACTATTGGAAATGAAAGTTACGGTAGCGCTTATCCGCTCTCGGCAGTCTATTCATTCGGTATAAATCTAAACTTTTAAAAAAATCTAAAAAATGATACATAAAAATAGCTTCATAAAATTGTTTGCAATAGCATCGCTAAGCATGTTTTCAGTAGCTTGTGTGGATGTAGATTTGCAACCGAAAACCAGCATACCGGCAGATGTATATTTTGACGATGATGCTCAGGTAAAAACCTATGTAGATAATCTCTATGCTCCTCGTACCGGTAGTAATTCTTTCGATCAGGAATTTTCCATTCATACAACATACAGCTACGGTACTTTTGCGTTGGATAATAATTCGGATAATCAAACCAACAAATACTATGACAAGTCTTTCTCTCCCTCCGAATATCAGGTTGGCGCATCCGGTGGCGATTGGTCTTTCGGCTACATCTATAAATGCAATTATTTCTTCCAGTTCGCGCTTCCAAAATACGAAGCAGGTCAGATTGGCGGTAATGCGAACAATGTAAAACATTATATCGGCGAAGTATATTTCCTTCGTGCATACGAATACTTCAAAAAATTGCAAAATATTGGCGATTTTCCTATAATTACGGATATTTTGCCAAACGATAAAGCTGTTCTGATCGAACAAAGTAAAAGAAGGCCTAGAACGGAAGTGGCTCATTTCATTCTGGAAGATTTGGACAAAGCGATCGAACTGATGTCAGGTGATGGCGGTACAGCAAAAACAAGGATTACTCAGAATGCGGCATTACTTTTCAAATCGCGTGTGGCTCTTTACGAAGGTACTTGGCTGAAGTATTTTAAAGGTACAGCATTTGTTCCCAACGGAACGGGATGGCCGGGAGCTACAAAGGATTACAACTCGGGCTATACGTTCCCTAAAGGAAGTATCGATAACGAGATTACTTTCTTCCTTGACGAAGCGGCTAATGCAGCGAAGTTGGTAGCGGATGCGATAAACCTTACACCTAACAGCGGTGTGTTGCCTCAATCGAATGCCGATGGAGATAACCAATACATTAAAATGTTTGGCGATGTAAACCTGAATGGATACCCGGAAGTCCTTTTTTGGAAACAGTATGTAAGAGGGCTTACCACTCATAACGTGGTGATGGCTACCAACAAAGGCTGTTACAATACCGGCCTTACACGCGGATATGTAGATAATTTTTTGATGGAAGACGGAACACCTGTATATGCGGCCGGAGCTGCTTATAAAGGAGATGACGATTTAAGTGATGTTGTGGAAAACAGGGACGGACGCTTGCGCTTATTCCTCAAACTTCCGGGACAACTCAATTACTGGAAAGGCGGTGCGATCGACGCTCCGCATACACAACCGTTAGAGCCTTATCCAGCTGTTTATGATGGTGGTGAAGAAACAGGCTATTCAACAGGTTATACAATACGTAAAGGTATCAGCTTTGAAACCGATCAATTAACAGAACATAATGGAAGTACTACAGGTTGTATTATTTTCAGAGCGGCGGAAGCCTATCTGAACTATATCGAAGCCTCTTATGAAAAAAACGGAACCTTAGATGCTACAGCTAAAGACTATTGGGCTAAAATACGCAGCCGTGCAGAAGGTCAGACTGTTACTTGGAGCGAAATACAGACGAACACAATCAATAAGACTGACATTACAAAAGAAGCTCCTAATGACTGGGCTGCCTATTCTGCCGGTGCGCTATTAACAGACCCTACTTTGTATAGTATTCGCCGTGAACGCCGTATGGAATTCTTAGCCGAAGGATTAAGAAAAGCGGATCTGAAACGTTGGAGAGCATTAGACCAGTTGATTACCACTCCTTACCATATTGAAGGATTCAAATTGTGGGGAGGTATGCAAAATGAATATGCAGCCGGTTTGTTGAAACCGGGCGTTAATGTATCATCTCCATCACAGAGTTTGTATATACGTCCGCTTGAAGTGGATGCAACCTCAAAGATTGCA
The DNA here is from genome assembly GCF_054601275.1 of Dysgonomonas reticulitermitis. NCBI lineage: Bacteria > Pseudomonadati > Bacteroidota > Bacteroidia > Bacteroidales > Dysgonomonadaceae > Dysgonomonas > Dysgonomonas reticulitermitis. The sequence goes on from NZ_BAAHWU010000001.1 coordinate 59,550, forward strand.
ATTAATGGCGGATTCACATGGCGAAAAGCTCATTATCTGAGTCCGATTGCGGTGGAACATTTTTTGCTCTCATCAAGCGATGGTTCAACTATCGAATCTTCGCCAATCTATCAGAATCCTTATTGGCCTACAAGGCCTGAGCCTGCAACGGAATAAGTTTGGTTATCTGTTTATTAATGGGTAATTACTGTTTAAGAAACGGCAATTACCCATAAAATTAAAAAAAATGGAACGTATATTACTTTTATTTATAACAATCCTGTTATCCGGTTCTGTCTGTTCTGCAGGTAAGAATCAAAGAAAAAATGCTATTTATCCCGGTGCTGTCCTGCCCGATAATAATGGTGTGCATGTTAATGCCCATGGTGGCGGCATCTTGTATCACAATGATAAATATTATTGGTTTGGAGAACATAAAGGAGAACACTCCAGTTCTGCATTTGTTGGCGTGACTTGTTATTCTTCCGGAGACTTATACAATTGGAAGGATGAGGGCGTGGCACTTTCAGTTAGCAATGATCCTAACAGTGACATTGTTTCCGGTTGCGTATTGGAACGTCCCAAAGTGATATACAATGAAAAAACGAAGAAGTTTGTAATGTATTTTCATTTGGAACTGAAAGGCAAAGGTTATGAAGCCGCAAGAGTGGCTATCGCTACCAGCGATAAGATAACCGGCCCTTATACTTATCTTAAATCTTACCGGCCTAATGCAGGCCATTGGCCTATCAACCTGACCGAAGCACAACGTGCGGATACAACTACACTCATCAATTTCGCTGAATGGTGGACTCCCGAATGGCGAAAAGCGACTATCGACGGCATGTTTGTCCGCCGTGATTATGAAGGCGGGCAAATGTCTCGCGACATGACCCTCTACGTGGACGATGATGGTAAAGCGTACCATATTTATTCCTCCGAAGAAAATTTAACGATACAATTGGCTGAATTAACGGATGACTACCTCGGCCATACCGGCAAATATATACGGATTGCACCTGCCGGACATAACGAAGCGCCGAGTCTCTTCAAAAAAGATGGCAAGTACTTCATGATAACTTCCGGTTGTACAGGCTGGGACCCTAATGCCGCTCGCCTCTTTACTGCCGACAATATCTGGGGGCCTTGGACAGAACACCCCAATCCTTGCGTCGGTGCAGGAGCAGATCTTACTTTTGAATCTCAAAGCACCTATATACAACCCGTCATCGGGAAAAAAGACGCCTTCATCTTTATGGCAGACCGTTGGACCCCCAAACACCCTATTGACGCCCGTTATATCTGGTTGCCTATCTTATTTGAAAACGGATTGCCTGTCCTGAAATGGTTCGATAAATGGGACTTATCTATATTCGATACGAAAGAGGTGGTATCGGGTGCAACTGCAAATAATGATTATAAATTGGCGTGGGCAGAGGAATTTGATTACGAAGGCAAACCCAATCCCGATTTCTGGTCATACGAACAAGGCTTTGTGCGCAACGAAGAATTTCAATGGTATCAATCCGATAATGCGAATGTTCATAATGGCATCCTTACTATCGAAGGCCGGAAAGAACAAAAACCGAATCCTGATTACAAAGCCGGCAGCCCTCGCTGGTCACAAAACAGGCAATATGCCGAATACACCGCCGCAAGTATCAAGACCAACGGGAAGAAGGAATTTCTGTATGGCCGGTTTGAGGTTAGGGCAAAAATACCTGTGGCAAGTGGCGCTTGGCCTGCTATCTGGACATTGGGCAATACTATGTCTTGGCCTTCAAACGGCGAAATAGATATTATGGAATATTATCCGATAAATGGTATTCCTCATATCTTGGCTAATGTGGCTTGGGGAACAGAGCAACCCGGAAATGCTAAATGGGATTCGCAAACAGTACCTTTTTCAAAGTTTACGGATAAAGACCCTGACTGGACGGATAAGTTTCACATTTGGCGGATGGATTGGGATGAGGAAGCTATCCGTTTGTATTTGGACAATGAGTTGCTGAATGAAACATTATTGTCAGAAACCATCAACGGATCACTCGGAGCCTTTAAGAATCCATTTAAGCAGCCTCATTACTTGTTACTGAATTTAGCCATTGGCGGACAAAATGGAGGAATACCCGACGATACCGCTTTTCCGATTGAGTATCAGATCGATTATGTAAGAGTTTATCAAAAATAAGAAAAGCATTAAGGTTTGATTCCTTCAAATTTAAGAATTATGGAAATTACATTAATTCAAGAAAAATTCCGGTCGCTTTATGGTGACGGAGGATTGGTTTATACTTCGCCCGGACGTATCAACCTTATTGGCGAGCATACCGACTACAATGGGGGATTTGTGCTTCCCGGAGCTATTGACAAAGTGATGTATTGCATCATAAAACCCAATGGCACATCCGATACTATACGAGCTTATGCCTATGACCTGTCGGAATCGGACGAGTTTCAACTGGACGATATTCCGATCAAAGGCTGGGGAAAATATATTTTCGGGGTTTGTCACGAAATGATTAAGCGTGGAGCTGAAATACAAGGTTTTGATACAGTGTTTTCCGGCGATGTTCCGCTTGGGGCTGGTATGTCCTCGTCAGCAGCGTTGGAAAGCTGTTTTGGCTTTGCCCTCAACGATATATATAATTTAGGTTTCGACCGTTTCGCTCTTGCCAAAATTGGCCAGGCGACAGAACATAACTATGTAGGTGTCAAATGCGGGATCATGGATCAGTTTGCCTCCTGCTTTGGTAAAGCGGGCTCGTTGATTCGTCTCGATTGCCGTTCGCTGGAATATGAATATATCCCCTTCAATCCCGAAAGTTACCGCTTGGTATTACTGAACACCTGTGTAGCTCATGAGTTGGCTTCATCGGCATACAACAAACGGCGTGAGTCGTGCGAGAATGCGGCGTCTTACATCCGCAAATATCATCCTGAAGTGGAATTGCTGCGTGACGCAACCATAGATATGCTCAAGGAAGTGGCGAATGAAGTAAGTGCGGAAGATTATATACGGGCTGAATTTGTCATCGAAGAAATAGAACGTATGGGAGAGGCTTGCGATGCTTTGAAGCGCGGCGATTACGAAACTGTAGGAAAAAAAATGTATGAGACGCATATCGGTCTGAGCCGTAAATATGAAGTAAGTTGCGAAGAGCTTGATTTCCTGAATAACATTGCCCGAGAATGTGGAGTAACTGGTTCGCGTGTTATGGGTGGCGGTTTTGGCGGATGTACCATCAATCTTGTTAAGGATGAATTGCACGATGCGTTTGTCAAGCGTGCGACTGATGCTTACGAACAAAAATTCCGCATCAAACCGAAAGTCTATGAAGTTGTCATCAGCGATGGCGCGAGAAAACTATAAGTATCCAATAATAAAGAAAGTTCCATGAAAAAATGTTTTTTACTGCAGATTTGCTGGATTATTGTTGGTATTACATGCGGGCAAACCCCCAAGGTAAGCATTACATTGCATCCCGGGCAAGCTCAAACTACTATCAGCAAGCACATCTACGGGCAGTTTGCCGAACATCTGGGCAGTTGCATTTATGGTGGATTGTGGGTAGGAGAAAACTCGCCCATTCCCAATACGCACGGTTATCGCAACGATGTAGTCGCTGCCCTGAAAGAGTTGCAAATCCCAAACTTGCGTTGGCCCGGCGGCTGTTTTGCCGATGAATATCATTGGATGGACGGTATAGGTAGCCCTGAAAAACGTCCGAAGATGGTAAATAATAATTGGGGCGGAACGGTGGAAGACAATAGTTTCGGTACGCACGAGTTTCTAAATCTCTGCGAACTACTGGGCTGCGAACCTTATCTGAGCGGAAATGTAGGCAGTGGAACGGTGGAAGAAATGTCGAAGTGGGTGGAATACATTACTTCTGAAGGCGATAGCCCAATGGCGAATTTGCGCCGCCGGAACGGTCGCCAGAATGCATGGAAAGTGAAATATTTCGGTGTGGGCAATGAAAGTTGGGGCTGTGGCGGAAACATGACCCCCGAATTCTATGCAGATCAATATCGCCGCTATTCAACCTATTGCCGCGATTATAATGGGACTCGTTTGTTTAAAATAGCCAGCGGAGCCAGCGACTACGATTACAATTGGACGGAAGTCCTGATGAAAAATGTAGGGCATAAAATGCAAGGTTTATCTCTTCACTATTATACGGTAAAAGGTTGGGAAGGCAGCAAAGGCTCGGCAACCCAATTTTCGCCCGAAGAGTATTATTGGACGCTGGGGAAATCCCTCGAAATAGAAGAAGTGATTCAAAAGCACATTGCCATTATGGATAAATACGATAAAGACAAACGTATTGGCTTAATGGTGGATGAATGGGGCACTTGGTGGGATGTAGAACCCGGTACGAATCCCGGATTTCTCTACCAACAAAACACACTTCGCGATGCGATGGTGGCGGCTTTGTCACTCAATATTTTCCATAAATATGCCGACCGCATCCAAATGACGAATATCGCACAAATAGTTAATGTGTTACAATCCATGATATTAACCGGTAACGATAAAATGGTGCTGACACCTACTTACTTTGTATTCAAAATGTATAAGGTACATCAGGATGCACTTCTTATACCATTGGAAATAACGAGTGAAACCAAGAAGATACGCGAGCGTGAAATTCCTGTTGTATCGGCTTCGGCTTCCCGAAAAGACGGGAAAATACATATATCGCTCGTAAATATGGATTTGGAATCGGAACAAGACGTAATGATTAAACTTTCCGGTGCGAAAACCGGCAATGTGACGGGTCAGATTTTGACAGCAAAAACCGTCAACGACCATAATACTTTTGAAAATCAGGGAGTAATCAAAGTTGCTGATTTTAAATACGTAAAGCTAAATAAAGGAGAATTGAGCGTGAAATTACCGGCTAAGTCAATCGTTGTTTTAGAAGTTTTATAAAGAATTGGTTAAATAAACATATTATGAAGAAAATCCTTTTCATCCTGTGCCTCGCCTTCGTTTGTTTACTATCGTGTACAAAGAAAGAAACCTTTGAAGTAGGCAAGCAAGCCTTCGTGTTGAATGGCGAGCCATTTGTCATTAAAGCGGCGGAAATTCATTACCCACGTATTCCGAGGGAATATTGGGAACACCGTATTCAAATGTGTAAAGCCTTAGGGATGAATACAATTTGTTTGTATGTCTTTTGGAATATACACGAACCGGAAAAGGATCAATTTGATTTTACGGGCAACAATGACGTAGCTGAGTTTTGCCGTTTGGCACAAAAGAACGGAATGTATGTGATCGTGCGCCCCGGTCCTTATGTGTGCGCTGAGTGGGAAATGGGTGGACTGCCATGGTGGTTACTCAGGAAAGACGGCATCGCTTTACGTACGTTAGACCCTTATTTTATGGAACGGGTAAGAATCTTTATGGGTGAAGTAGGCAAGCAGTTAAGCGATTATCAACTGGCTAAAGGGGGCAATATCCTCATGGTGCAAGTCGAAAATGAATATGGCGCTTACGGTATCGACAAGCCTTATGTCGGGGCTGTCCGTGATATAGTGAAAGCTTCAGGCTTTAATCAAGTTCCTTTGTTCCAATGTGATTGGAATTCCAATTTTGAGAACAATGCCCTGGAGGATCTGCTTTGGACGCTCAACTTCGGCACGGGTGCTAACATAGATGAACAGTTCAGACGCTTGAAAGAGCTTCGTCCGGAAACACCGCTGATGTGCAGCGAGTTTTGGTCCGGCTGGTTCGACCATTGGGGTGCTCAACATGAGACGCGCAGTTCGGCGGAGTTAGTCGCAGGCTTGAAAGAAATGCTTGATAAGAATATCTCTTTTAGTTTGTATATGACCCACGGAGGTACGAGTTTTGGGCATTGGGCAGGTTCTAATTTCCCGGGCTATGTACCCGATTGTACATCTTATGATTATGATGCTCCTATCAATGAGCAGGGTAACGTAACGCCTAAGTTTTTCGAAGTGCGGAACTTATTGGCAAACTATCTGCCCGAAGGCGCTACATTGTCTGCTATCCCTGATTCTATTCCAACTATCGCTATCCCAAGCATTGCTTTTGAAGAAGCGGCTTCTATCTTTGATAACCTGCCTACGCCTCAAGTAAGTGAGGATATTCACTCAATGGAGTACTTTAATCAAGGCTGGGGAAGCATCTTGTACCGTACAACTTTACAACAATCGGATATATCTCAATATATTAAGGTGACGGAAGCACACGATTGGGCGCAAGTCTATATAGACGGAGTTCGCATTGGCGTATTGAACCGATTGAAAGGAGAAACTTCGTTATCTATTCCTGCTGTGCGCGAAGGAGCGGTACTCGACATTTTAGTGGAAGCGATGGGCAGGCGCAATTTTGGAGCCGGCGTATTAGACTATAAAGGCATTACTGAGAAAGTAGAACTCCTTAATGAACGAGGAACTACCGAACTGAAAGGCTGGCAAGTATATTCCATTCCGGTGGATTACATTTTTGCGAAAAATAAAAAATACAGTAAAAAAACAATTGGAGAAAACCAAGCTGCTTATTACCGTGCTACTTTTAGTTTGGAGAAAACAGGGGATACTTTCTTAGATATGACGAATTGGAAGAAAGGTATGGTTTACGTGAATGGTCATAATCTCGGTCGTTTTTGGGAGATAGGTCCGCAACAAACGCTTTATCTTCCAGGTGTGTGGCTGCGGAAAGGAATCAATGAAATCATTGTATTAGACTTGGTTGGAACAACAACATCCACTGTCGAAGGTTTGCGTAAGCCTATATTGGATGTATTGAGAGGGAATGGTGCTTATAAGTTCCGCAAGCAAAATGAAACCTTAGACTTAACAGCTGAAAAACCTGTTGCGAGTGGTAGCTTTAAGCCTGGCAATGGTTGGCAGAAAATACCTTTCAATAAAGCGCTTCCTGCTCGCTATTTTGCTTTGGAAGCCTTGAATTCACAGGGAAATGATGACTTTGCCTCTATTGCTGAACTTGAAATACTTGGCGAAGATGGTAAACCCTTGTCCCGCCAGCATTGGAAAGTAGTGTATGCCGATAGTGAAGAAGCAGATGAGGCAAATAACATTGCCAGTAATATCTTCGACTTGCAAGAATCAACGATATGGCATACGAGTTATTCAAAGGCTAAAGACAAGTTTCCGCATCAAATAGTAATAGATTTAGGCGAAGACAAAGTAGTTACGGGCTTTGAATATCTCCCGAGAATGGAAGCCAACAAGCCGGGTGTGATCAAAGACTATAAAGTGTACGTCAAAACAAGTCCTTTTAAATTATGAAAAAGATAACGACTACGGATTGAAGATTTATAGGTTAGATTACGAATAAAATTCGGGGACTGTCCCTAACTTTGTGTAAATGTCGACTATAAGTCGAGTTCTTTTAAACATTCATTCAGGTATAAAATCCTCATCCCGACTGGATTGATACTCATGGTGATTTAGATAGTCTCCAACATATCTTCTGTGATATGAACCTGTATACCAACAGTTATAGCCGATACCCCAAAAGTGATCCCTCCAGTAACGACCTTAACTTGCGATAAAATTATGAGAACAGGACTGGAAAAAGATTCTGATGGCTTATGGAGGAAATGAATCCTGATAAAAAGGACAAAGATCTGAATCTGAAGCCCTATCCTTTTCCCAGGGCAGAATGGGACGGACTAAGGACTTTGGTAAAGATAGAATCGGAACGTTATATCAAATCCAGTGGTAAGACAGAGAAGGAAACCCGGCTTTATATCAGTAGTCTTGTGGCTGATGCTAAACTCATAAACCAGTCCATACGCGCTCACTGGAGTGTTGAAAACTCGTTGCATTGGGTACTTGATGTTGGTTTCAATGAAGATAGAAGTCGCAAAAGAAACGGATTTGCTGCTCAAAACTACTCTTTATTAAACCGGATAGCTTTAAACCTGTTGAAAAACGACAAAATAACAAAAGTTGGTGTCAGAGGGAAAAGGCTCAAAGCAGGGTGGGACAACAACTATCTAATCAATCTGATTAAAAATTAGATGCGTTTGACCTGAACTTAATTTCAATAATAAAATACTCTATATGCCGAGTTTCCTATGGAAGAGACGTAATATGTTTGCAGTTTTTCGGAAGAAACGCCTTCCATAACCTGCCCTGTTCCAAATATTATATCGTAAACAGATCCACATTTAGAACATTTGGCTGTACCGTCATTTGTAGGCACTACTCTGATACTTTCCAATCTTTCGTGAGGACAACATAGGTCAAAAGCCGCAAAGGGTGTTGGATTCAGGGTAGACCCCGTGTTAATGATAAGTAATCCGGAATAACCAATATATTCGTTGCTTAAACGAGGTGCAATAAACGTTTGTACCCCCTTCACCCCTGCCAATTGCTTATCGTATGCATTCTTATCGGCAGCTTTTATATAGACACTCATACTGCCAATATTTGCCAAATTATGATCTACGAAACCTATATTAAACTTAAAATCTACAGGTTTTGCAGGAATTGTATACTTAGGTTCTTCTTTACCGCATGCCGAAAGAAGAACGATTAACCCTGCTGCAAATATATATTTTATTGTTTTCATCTTATTATTTAAAACGCCAATACCAGGCGAATTATTATACTCTGTTTAATTTCAGAGCCTCCAGATTCCTCTTCAGTCCGGTATATTTAGCCCGTTTAACGGCCGAACCTTTAAATATCCGTTGATACTCTTCAACAGATAAATTATCGAGCTTATCGAAGGACAGATCCAGAAAGGCCTGCGAAGGGTTGAACTCTTCAGTCCTATGCGGCCGGGCATATTTATTCCACGGGCACACTTGCTGGCAAATATCGCATCCATAAAATCTATTGCTAAGATTCGGCAGTACAGACTTATCTATATCACCCTTATTCTCTATCGTTTGATACGAAATACACTTGCTGGCATTGACCACTTTAGGACTTACGATGGCCTTAGTAGGGCATGCGTCGAGGCAGCGGGTACAGTTTCCACACAACAAATTCAGAGGTGTATCATATTCTAATGTCAAATCGATTATCAATTCGCCCAAGAAAAAATAAGAACCCATCTTGGGTACAATCAATAATGAATTTTTCCCAATAAAGCCTAATCCCGCTTTCGCTGCCCAATAACGTTCCGGTACAGGGGCTGTGTCTACGAAACAACGTCCGTTTACAGTCGATTCAAAAGAACATATATAATCATATAATTTATTAAGCTTTTCTTTTACAACGTCGTGATAATCTTTTCCGTAAGCATAATATGCAAATTGCGGATGTTCCGCGGGCTGTTTTGTTTCGGGATAATAATTCAGCGCGACACAAACAACAGATCGGGCATTCTCTACCAGCAATGCCGGATCAAGCCGTTTATCCTTGTTCCCCGCCATATAGTCCATATCGGCATGATACCCCGAAGCAATCCACTCGTTAAAGTGCTGCTGTTCCTCAACACTAACAGGTTCAGCCTTACAAATACCGCAAGCGTCAAAGCCAAGGCTGTATGCATATTCTTTTATTTGCCGTGATGTCACTTCTGATATTTATCAACTCTTTTTACACCATACGAATCGAAAGCTACAGGATCTATGTATATTTCTTCCTTCGTATTCTTGTTACGGAAAATAACAAAATCGTGATCTTTAAACCAGCCGTCTTTCGCTTCTTTTGTCTTATTGCTTCCAAACAGGTATAGCTTTCCCTTCTTCGGCTTAGCCTCCCATTCGCTATTCAGGTACATCCGTGTCAGGTAATTGCCTATTGCCGCCGAAAAAGCCGCATAACCTTCATAATTGGCCAATCCTGCGACAAATGTCTTTTGAGGATCACTGTCAATTACTCTCCCCGAAAAATCGAGAGCTTTAGCCGTCATCTCCTGAGAAAAATCAACGATCATATCTATATCGATCTTTTTGTCCAACTCTTCATCGTTAGGCAAATTCTCATCGATATATTTTGCAAAAGCTTCATCCTTCACTTCATATGTTTTCCGTCCCCCGCCATCTTCATATTTGACGGCCATACGATATATATTTCCCTTCATTAAAAAAAGGAATCCCAGTACTATAAGAAGACTGGCTGCTATCCGTATAAACGTCGCTTTACTATTTTTCTTCATTAGAGTTTATATTTAATAAAAGATTATTCTATTTATTTACAGGTGTTTATACATAGTTGATTTTTTAAACACAGAGTCGCACCGAGTTAAATATCACGGAGTTACACCGTGAACCATAACTCCGCGCGACTCTGTGGTTAATTTATTGTTTATGAAATCCATAAATCTTTATTCTATATAATATCTAGTCAACAGTTATCAGCCAACAGTCAACAACTTGTACCTCGTATCTCGTCTACTCATAACTTTTTAACTAAAAAGTAACAAACTTCTACAGTGAACAGTAGTTAGTAGTTAGTAGTTAGTAGTCAGTAGTCAGCGCTCAGAACTTAAAACTTAAAACTTAAAACTCATAACTTTTTAACTCCTGCTTTTCGTTTTAACTAAAATGTAACAAACCTCTACAGTCAACAGTTATCAGTCAACAACTCGTACCTCGTATCTCGTCTACTCGTAACTTTTTAACTAAAAAGTAACAAACTTCTACAGTGAACAGTAGTTAGTAGTTAGTAGTTAGTAGTCAGTAGTCAGCGCTCAGAACTTAAAACTTAAAACTTAAAACTTAAAACTCATAACTTTTTAACTCCTGCTTTTCGTTTTAACTAAAAAGTAACAAACCTCTACAGTTATCAGTCAACAACTTGTACCTTGTACCTCGTATCTTGTCTACTCGTAATTTTTTAACTAAAATGTAACAAACTCCCATAGTACATGACAAAAAATATTGCAAAATCTTATATTGCCCTTACAGGGCGCGGTTTCAGGGGATTTCATTTTCCCACCCAAGGCGTTGCCATTGGGCTATATTATGTAGCCCCTTCAGGGCATCAAGGAAAGAAACAGGCTGAAAGCCTGATATATTCCAGCCCGGGGTAACACCCCGGGGAGATGACAACCGAAGGAACTGCGCCCTGTAAGGGCAACATAATAAGCCTTTTAAATATATATAAAATATTTTTTGTCATGTACTATGCAAACTCTACACTCATTTTCAAATTTTCAAATTCGCTAATTATCAAATTTTCAAATTATCACTATATCTATAGATAAAACGAACGCCGGACAATGTTTCACTCTTCGTTCTTCACTTTTCATCGCTTCGCGCCATTCTTCATTTTCACTTTTTTTTGGTTGCCTTGATTTTCTTTAAGTATTCTGCCAAATATACAACAATGTTTTTGAACTTTAATAAAAAATAGAAGCAGGTAAATATCTACCTGCTTCTCGCTAATTGGTCATCATTGTTTATTCAAATACATCACAACTCCTCGAATCTTGCCTGGAAGAAACGAAGATATTTAGGTTCATAGATCATTTTCAATCCTCTGGCATTATGCCTGTTCTTATACATCTCTATTATACTATATGCAGCCACGTCAAAATGTGCCTGAGTATATACGCGGCGAGGGATAGTAAGGCGTACCAGTTCCAGTTCCGGGTAATAGTGGTCGCCGGTGTCCTTATTTCGTCCCGCCGAAACAATACCCCGTTCCATACCCCTGACTCCACATTCTACGTAAATATCAGCAGCCAGCTTTTGCGCAGGGAACTGATCCTGAGGAATATGCGAGTAGAATTTTTTAGCATCGATAAACACTCCATGCCCACCTATCGGCAATACAATAGGTATTCCGGCTTCTTGTAATAATTTGCCAAAATACTCCACTTGTTTAATGCGCGAGGCAATTGTCTCATCCTGTACAGCCTCTATCAATCCTTGCGCCATTGCTTCCATATCACGGCCTGCCAGTCCTCCGTATGTCGGCATCCCTTCGTATACTACAACAAGGCTGCGTAATTCATCGTACAAATCAGGATCGTTACACATCACCAATCCGCCAATATTCACATAAAGATCTTTTTTGGCGCTAACCGTGGCAGCATCGCTATATGAACAAAATTCGCGGTTGATATCTTCCACGCTTCTCTTGTTATAGCCCGGTTCGCGTTGCTGTATGAAGTAAGCGTTTTCTATATTGCGGGTAGCATCCAGCACCACTTTTATTCCATACTTGTGAGCCATAGCAGACAAAGCTTTCATATTTTCCATACTTACCGGTTGCCCTCCGGCCATATTTACCGGTGCACCGACAGTAATATAAGCTACATTCTCTGCTCCTTTTTCTTTTATTAGTTTTTCAAATTTATTCAGATCTATATTTCCTTTAAAGGGATGATCCGATACGCTTTTGTATGCTTCATCAATAATCACATCTACGAATGTTCCTCCGGCTATTTCCTGATGCTGGCGTGTAGTTGTGAAATACATATTGCCGGCAACATACTGTCCGGGGATAATTGTACATTTACTCAACAGATTTTCGGCGCCACGTCCCTGATGGGTAGGAACGATATACTTATATCCATAGTATTTGCGGCATGTTTCTTCCAATGTATAAAAACTACGGCTACCGGCATATGCCTCGTCACCGATCATCATCTTCGACCATTGCATGTCGCTCATCGCGTTTGTCCCGCTATCAGTCAGCAGGTCGATATAAACATCATCGGCATGAAGCAAAAAGGTATTCCACCCTGCTTCTTTCACACATTGAAGGCGATGTTCGGGCGTTGTCGTCTTCAGCTGTTCTACAACTTTAATCCGGTAGGGTTCGGCCCATGGTTTCTTGGTAAATGCCATACTATAGATTTTCAGGTTAAATTTTATATAAATGAGTATACTCACAGAGCAGGCTAATTATCCATTTGATAAGATATCGCATCGCTCTTTACAAATATAGTAATTTTTATCGAAAAACAAATATTAAAAAACAATATTTCACTTACGTTTTATCATTTTCTTAAGACATAGCTGTAGACTTTAACTTAGCGGGAGACATATAGTTAAAAGCATCCTTTAGGCTCAAGTTTATCGGATCCGGAATATTGTTTCCTACTCTTTTTTTATATATTTGCAAGTAATTCTTTACGAACAACTAACATCTGTCAGACATATGAAACTATTTTTCTATACAACTTTACTGCTTGCTATTTCCCTTTTTACTTTTTCATGTAAAGCAAAACAAGACCAAGCGATGAAAGAGCATTATAGTACCGTAAATAAGTACTCTGCTTTAGAATATCAATTATTGAGAGACAATAATTCTCTCTTACTAAGTAACTCTACCTCTAAAAACAATAATCAAGGCTATAATAATTCCGTTAGTCTACAGCCACATCAAGATCAGGTAAATTCCAGCGAGTTTAAAGTTTTATATGATGATTCGGAAATTGTAAATGGAGACGTTTACCGGGAGGCAGCAGCTCACAGGCAGCAGCTAACAAACGACTGCAACTGTGGTGAGATGAAGACTAGTGTAGCTACTACTGCTACCATCCCTTCGGCGCCCGCAATTGCTGCAACAACCAATACTACGGCATCCGGCAATGTTGCGCCGGCAACCTTGCCTTCTGCACCGCAAGCGCCGGCAGTAGAAGTAAACCAGACTCCGGCTATCTTTGCTCATTTGCTTGATGCAGAAAAAAAACCGATACGCCGCGTAAAAGTGAGATTTATAAATGAGGATGATCGAGACCGGCTAAAACATTACAGCGTAATTATTGCAGCCCTGTCTAAACCGGCAGGTGTCGAGCGCCTGAAAAAAGCCTTTGCGACATCCAGTGACCAGATTTTCTTTGTACAGAATGAATTAGGTATACACTATGCTATTATAGGCAGCTATGATACAGAACATGAAGCCAGTGATAAAATAAGAAGAGTATATATGGAGTATACCAATCCTTATACGACAGAACAGCTATTTAATAAATATGGTATTAAATTTACCGATTTGTGGATTCTGAAAAAATAAGTGAGAATGAAAATTAAATTCTTGGGCACTGGAACATCTACAGGAGTCCCGGAAATAGGTTGTAAATGTGAGGTATGTATCTCAGACAACATAAAAGACAGGCGCTTGAGGGCGTCTGTTTTGATACATATTGAAAAAAAGAAAATATTGATCGATTGCGGTCCCGACTTCAGGCAGCAAATGATAAACGAAGAGTTTACCCCGATAGACGGAGTTTTGTTAACCCATGAACATTATGACCATGTAGGAGGATTAGACGATTTACGGCCATTCTGTAAATTCGACGATGTAGACATCTATTCGGAAAGCACCACTCTGAATGCTTTAAAGCTTATGATACCCTATTCTTTTGGTGAACGCAAATATCCCGGAGTACCGGTTTTCCGTTTGCATGAAGTAAACCCTGATGAGATTTTTTCTATTCATGGAGTAGATATACAACCAATAAAAATATTGCATTACAAATTACCTATATTAGGTTATCGCATTGGCAATTTTGCCTATCTTACCGATGTAAAATCTATTCCCGAAGAAGAATATTCCAAACTTAACGGGCTGGATGTTCTTGTCATAAACGCCCTGCGAATAGAAGAACATATGTCACATCTAAATTTGAGACAAGCTTTGGCCGAAGTGGAAAAAATCAGGCCCGGAAAAGCTTATTTCATTCATATGTCGCATCATATAGGGTTACACGAAAAAGTGCAAAGACTATTGCCCGAAAATATCTATCTGTCGTATGACGGGTTGGAAATAGAGATATAAAAGTAGTTATGTATTATAACTTCATCGAGGCAAATTATTGTAAATTTATTTCTTCTTAGACTTCTTCGGAGGAGCTTTCTTTTCAGTTTTTTCTTTGTCAAAATCCACCGGGTTGACCTTATTCATCAGATCGAGAATCTTTTTTTGCCGCATTTGAATATAACGCGATGGTTTCGCCGAATTAAACCGGATAGGATTCGGTAATGTTGCTGCAATCAAAGCAGATTCTCCGGCAGTAAGCCTTTTTGCCGGTTTATTGAAATGAGCCTGTGCCACAGCCTCAGCACCATAAATATTTTGTCCCATTTCGATGGAGTTGAGGTAGACTTCCATTATCCTTTCTTTACCCCATATCAACTCTATCAGGAATGTGTAATAAACTTCCAGCCCTTTGCGGATGTAGGAACGCCCCGACCACAAGAAGACATTTTTGGCTGTCTGTTGGCTTATGGTACTCGCGCCACGCTGGCGTTTACCCTTTTCGGCTTCATTCATCGCTTTTTCTATCTGGTCGAAATCGAAGCCCGAATGATCGAGAAATAAATTGTCCTCAGAAGCAACTACGGCCAAGGGTAACGATTTGGAGATTTCGCCAAGGGGAACCCATTGATGTTTACAGACAACCTTTTCGCCGGAGAAAAGCTGTGAGGCATTGTTCCATACCATCAATGGGGTATAATAAACAGGGACGAATTTGAGTAAAACGACTTGAAAAATGCTGAATAAGAACAGCGAAACAACGATACGTACAGTCCATCTGAATATTTTCTTTCTCATCCTTTTTTGTTCTCTTTAAAGTACGAAGTTAATAACAATTAAGAGAATTTAATGTTAGCCGGATGAAAAAATATGACGACAAAAAAGCCTTCCGGATTTTGTTTGTCCGAAAGGCTATCTATCAGTGAACAGTGAAGAATTAGCTAATTAGCAGATTAGCAAATATGCCAATGACGCGAAGCGACAAAAACATCTCCGAATCTCCGAATTTTCAAATTGGCTAATTTACTATACAACTCCTTGTGCGATCATTGCACGTGCTACTTTCATAAAGCCGGCAACATTTGCACCTTTTACATAGTTGATATATCCGCTGGCCTCTTTACCATATTTCAGGCTTTGACCATGTATATTTTTCATTATTTGGTGAAGTTTCTGATCTACTTCTTCTTCTGTCCACTGTATGTGCATCGCATTTTGGCTCATTTCCAAACCTGATGTGGCTACACCTCCCGCATTGACAGCCTTGCCCGGAGCAAACAATGTTTTCTTTTCGATGAACAGATCCACAGCCTCGGCAGTACAACCCATATTCGAAACTTCAGCTACACAAGTTACACCACTAGCAATAAGAGCAGCTGCATCTTTGTCGTTCAATTCGTTTTGTATAGCGCATGGCAAAGCAATATCCACTTTTTGTTCCCAAGGTTTTCTGCCCGGATAGAATGTAGAGTTAGGGTATTTTTCCGCATATGGAGCTACAACATCGTTGCCCGAATCACGAAGTTCGAGCATATATTCGATTTTCTCTCCGCTAACGCCATCCGGATCGTATATATATCCGTCAGGACCTGATATGGTAACTACTTTTGCTCCTAGTTCGGTCGCTTTCAGGGCTGCACCCCAAGCTACGTTGCCGAAGCCTGAAATAGAGACCGTTTTACCTTTAATGTCTATATTTTTAGCTTTCAACATCTCGTTTACGAAATACAAAGCTCCAAACCCTGTCGCTTCGGGACGAATAAGCGAGCCGCCGTAATCGAGCCCTTTTCCCGTAAATGTACCCGTATTTTCCCTTGCCAGTTTTTTATACATGCCATACAAGTAGCCGATTTCGCGAGTACCTACGCCTATGTCGCCGGCAGGAACGTCTGTGTCGGGGCCGATATTGCGCCATAGTTCAAGTATGAATGCCTGACAAAAACGCATGATTTCGGCATTCGATTTGCCTTTCGGACTAAAATCGGAACCACCTTTACCACCTCCCATCGGAAGTGTAGTCAGCGCATTTTTGAAAGTCTGTTCAAATCCTAAAAACTTAAGAGTTGAAAGGTTTACAGATGCATGGAATCTTAGGCCTCCTTTGTACGGGCCGATGGCGTTGTTGAACTGCACGCGATAACCAATATTTACCTGGATATCGCCTTTGTCGTCTACCCACGCAACGCGGAATGTAAATATCCTGTCGGGTTCAACGAGACGTTCTATGATACGGTTTTTTTCAAATTCGGGGTGCTGATTGTATACATCTTCAATGGATACAAGTACCTCTTTAACAGCTTGTAAAAATTCAGGCTCACCTGGGTGTTTTGCCTCTAGTGTTGATAAAATGCTATCTATTCTCATGATTTAAAAGGTTGAGTCAGTTAAATAACTATACAAATGTATAAATAAAGAAGCATTTAAAATCATTTTATTATTGTTTTTTTTATGATTTAAAACATAGAATAGCCTGATCATAACGTAATGGATCTGAATGAAATGACAGATTTTTTTTTATTTTTGATTAAAATGACAAGGTGTAACAAAGCATGAAATTAAAATGTTATAATTTCCAAAGAAAGGTGTTATATTTGTCTCTCTGAAAAAAAGAAGAGGTTATGATAAATATTTATAAAATAGCCAGCAAATTGAGAGCCGAATCAAAACATTTGCCTATAAACAGGATAGAGCTTGAAGATGCCCTGAATACACTTATCCACAGGGTGCTTTTTCCTATATGTGACCAGGAAAAATCGCGGGAAAAAAAACTTTATTATTTTTATTCGGTTCTTGTCGAGAATATTACTGCTTTGCTGGATCGTAAACAAGCTGAGGAAATTGTTGACAAGTTTATCGCAAAATTGCCTGAATTGCAGGATCAATTATATGAAGAAGCTGAGGAGTACTCACTGAATGACCCTGCTGCCAAATCGGTAGAAGAGGTGATATTGACGTATCCGGGTTTCTTTGCCCAAGTGGTTTACCGGATATCCCATGAGTTTTATAAAATGAATACTCCAATCATTCCACGCTTGTTTTCGGAATACGCCCACTCTAAGGTTGGTATAGATATAAATCCGGGTGCAGAGGTCGGCAGGGCGTTTTATATCGATCATGGTACAGGTATTGTAATTGGCGAGACGACTATAATAGGTGACAATGTGAAGATATATCAGGGTGTGACTTTAGGCGCTTTATTTGTAACCAAGGGCCAAAGCAATAGAAAGAGGCATCCGACCATTGAAGATAATGTGGTGATTTATGCCGGAGCCACGATTCTTGGGGGAACGACCGTCGTGGGGCACGATTCGGTGATAGGAGGAAACGCCTGGCTGACAAAAAGCGTAGTCCCTTACTCTCTGGTACAGCAAAATGCAGAAATCAGAATACATAATACTCTTAGCCCAAAAGGTGATATTCTCGATTTTAATATATAATGTCAATCAGTAGTTAGTAGTAAGTAGTTAGTAGTTAGTAGTAAGTAATAAGTAGTAAGTTACGAGTTTTTGTCGCTTTGCGCCGTTGTTTACGGCTCACTGTTTACTGTTTATTAAATAATTCTTTGTACTTTCGTAGCAACTAATCAATAGAATGTGATGGAAGAAGTACGTAAAAATCCTGCCTCTCTTATAAAAGCCACTTTCCAACAGGCGATAGCTACTTTAGCTACTGATTATAATGGAAGTTCGCTGACGGACATTTTTATAGTAGTAGATAAGGAAAGCGGAGAGGTCGCATTTTATGATGATGAAGAAAACAAAGTCGGTGAGATTGTCGTATTCGATTGGGTAAATAAAGTGGATGAACTGGAAGATGAAACCATTATATCGGTGCTCAGAGAAGTGACAACACAACTGGATGATGAGGATATGTTTTCTTCCCTCGATTTATTTAAGCCTTTCTCAGTGAATTATTCCGACGATAGCTTTTCCGTTATAGAAGAACTTCTGCTGATCAATGAGGATTCAATTGTGAAGATAGACAATGACCTGATGGAAAAATTCGATCGCGAATTCGACGAATTTCTGGATAAACTGCTGAAAGAATAATCAACTCTTCTTTTTCTTTACAGACCAACCAAAACCTCCGATCTTATTTCCAAGTTCGTAGTATTGTCCGTGTGAGTATGCGATAGGATTGGCGTCTTCGAGACTGAACTTGCCGGTTTCGGCATTCATATATTTTTCATCCGCTTTTACATTCACCACGTCGGCGATAAACATGTCGTGCGACCCTAAACTGAGTATTTCTCTTACCCTGCATTCTATATTCAACGGCGATTCTTCAATGACGGGAGCCTGTACGATGGAGGCTTTTCCGGCAGTCAATCCCATATCCGCGAACTTGTTAAAGTCTTTACCTGACTTTACACCGCACCAGTCGGTAGCATAAGCCAGCTCCTGTGTCGTAATATTGATCACAAACTCCATATTCCTTTTGATGATTTCGTACGAATACCTTTCGGGGCGGACAGAAATATAACACATGGGCGGATTAGTACAGATGGTTCCCAACCAGCTAAGTGTTATTATATTGTATTCTTCCGCGGTGCAGCCACAACTAATCATCGCGGCGGGCAGCGGGTATATCAATGTTCCGGGTTTCCAGTCTTGTTTCATTTCAGGATGACCTCGTCTTTCTTTATTTTGAGGTCGCAATAATGGCAGCGTAATTCTATGTTCTTGCAATCGATGACATTGAAGCGTGTTTGCATCGGTTCGTTGTTCGTTATGCATTTCGGATTGTTGCACTTTACGATACCCTTTATGACCTGAGGCAGTTCTACCCGTTTCTTCTCCACCACCCTGTAATCTTTGATAATATTCAGGACTACATTCGGCGCTATCAGGGCTATTTTGTTTATTTCATCCTCTTCGAAAAACTTGTCGGCAATCTTTATAATACCCTTCGAATCCATTTTTTTGCTTTCAAGGTTGTTTCCGATTGTAATAGGATTGTCCAGTTTTTCCAATCCCAACAGAGATACGACCTTAAAGACGACATTGGTTGGTATATGATCTATTGCTGTGCCGTCGCACAAAGCGGCTACTTGCAGTTCTTTTCTTTGTTCTTTCATGTTGTTGTCGTGTTAGAATCTACTTTTATATTCAACGAGTCGCAAATAACGGCCTGTCTTGTGAAAACACCATTCTTAGCCTGTTCGAAGTAGTAAGCTTTCGGGCTATCGTCCACGTCCTGTTGTATCTCGTTTACCCGTGGCAGCGGGTGCAATATTCTCAAATTATCTTTAGTATCTTCCAGCATGTCTTTCCTGAGAATGTATACGTTCTTCACTTTCTCGTATTCCATCAGGTCTGTGAAACGCTCACGTTGCACCCGCGTCATATATAAAATGTCGGCATGATTGATTACCTCGGGCGAAAAATCAATATCCTCATCGTATTTTATCCCTCGTTTGTCGCAGAAGTTCTTGTAAGTATCCGGTAATCTCAGTTCTTCCGGCGCTACAAAGTGGAATGTAGGGTTAAAGTGTGACATGCCTATTATCAGTGAGTGTACCGTGCGTCCGTACTTGAGGTCGCCAACAATGGTGATAGTCAGGTTTTCCAGCGTGCCCTGCGTTTTATATATCGAATAAATATCCAACATGGTTTGTGTAGGGTGCTGGTTGGCTCCGTCTCCGGCATTGATAACCGGCACAGACGATACTTCCGAGGCATAGCGCGCGGCGCCTTCCAGGTGATGACGCATAATGATGATGTCAGAATAGTTGTTTACCATCAATATCGTATCTTTCAAGGTTTCGCCTTTGGAAGAACTGGTTGTGGCTGCATCGGAGAATCCTATGATCCGCCCTCCAAGCCTGTTTACGGCAGTTTCGAAACTCAGGCGTGTACGGGTTGAAGGTTCGAAAAAGAGAGTGGCGCAGACTTTACCCTCCAGTAATTTTCTGTTGGGCTGTTCATCGAACTGTTTTGCCAGATTCAGTATTCGCAGAATGTCCTCTTTCGAATAATCTGTAATTGAAACCAGACTTTTGTTACTCATACGGTTATTATATTTTGAAAAGATGATTTTAGATCAAAAAAAATCCCCGAAAAAGAAAACTTCTTCGAGGGCAAAATATCTGATTGTCGCAATAAATCGTGAATAATAAACAGATCGTCGTAAGGCATATGGCTCATATTATGGATGGATGCTCTTTTCATAAAATTACGATCTTATTTCTTACAAAGATAAAAACTTTTTTCGAGATAGTTTGTATTATTTTTTTAGTAATTAGGGTAAATGCACGAAATAAATTTGGGTTTGCCCTACCCTATTTCCCCAGCAATCCCCGTGTTACATTCCATCTGAACTGCAACAACTTCCAACCTTTCGACGGGGTTAACCTGATTGTATAAATAAGGAACAGGACAATAGAGCCCAGCCATTTTTTACATTCCGACAGCATCCGGCCGCGATATGCTTTGGGCGAAACAGCTTTTGTTCGTATCCGTTCACTCTTTCCTATCGAGTACGTCAGTTCCCTGAAGTGAGATTCCGATAATTTCTTTTCAGGGATATAGTGGTGAATACCCATTTGCGGAAGATAGTAAAAAACTTCATTTCCCCGGGTCAGCCTGTCGTACAGATCTTTCTCCTCAGCCCCGATAAGCCCTGTCCCTTTTCTTCCCAGCTCTACATTGAAAAGTCCGTATTTGTCAAACACTTCTTTCCTGAACGCGGAGTTTCCTCCTCCGGGATATTTGCCATTGCGGAACGGCTTCTCCTTATCCCCTTCGTACAATGCTCCCCCCAGAAGCTGCTCGGTATAGTGGGACAGCCATTGGGGCTTTTCTACCTCATAGACGGGAATAATAGGCCCTCCGCAAGCGCTGACATCAGGGTACGATTCAAAAAAACAGGATATACAGGAAAGGTAATGGTCGAACACGGTAGCATCGTCATCTACAAAAACGAGTATGTCCCCCCTACTCTCCTTTACTCCTCTGTTGCGGGCATAGGATAGCCCCTGATTGGTTTCCAGGAAGTAATGAAACTCTACTTGCGGATAATCTGCCTGAAATTGCCTGAAAATACTCTCCGTACTATCTGTACTATTGTTGTTCACCATGACTATCTCATAGTCTTGGTACGGAAAATCCTGTTCTGCAACACTCTTCAAAGCGTTGTACAGGTATTTTTCCCTGTTATATGTACAGAATATGACGGATAGTTTCATTTTTTTCAGTAGTTAGTAGACAGTAGTTAGTAGACAGTAGACAATCTCTTCACTGTCTACAGCCTACTATCCTACTTAATTCTTTTAACATTCATCACAATAATCCCTACCAGCAATAGTATCAATAGTGCCGAAGATGCTGTCGTCACAGTACGGCTGGTATGGTATCCTTTCGGCTCGAATCTGAAAATTATTTCATGTTCGCCTGCCGGTATGCGCATCGCTCTCAATGTCCAGTCGGCACGGAAATGAGGGACTTCCTTGCCATCGATAGAAGCCTGCCACCCGTCAGAAAAATAAATCTCGGACAAAACAGCCAACTGCTCGCTTCCGGCTTTCGATTTATACGTCAATTTGTTTGGCTTATACCCTGTCAATGTAATGGTTGCCGTAGAATCGGCAACTATATTCAAGCCTGATAATTCGCTTTCGAAACGTTTATCTACAACAGCGGTTCTTGCTGCGTCTAACGTATTCAGGGCAAGAATTTCTTCATCAGCATTGTTCACCAACTTGTATTCACCCACAAACCACGCGTTACCCATTGCATATGGGTTTACAAGAGGCGGCTGACTAGGATGGTAGATCACATATTTGGCATTCAGCATGTTCAGTGAAGGTGTACCGGCAAATGAAGCTGTAATAGTATCAATATTTTGTGACTGGAAAGAACCGATTATATGATTTACCTCATCACCTAAACGGTGTTCGATCAACTCCTGATAGCGTTTTAGCTTGGCGGCATGGTATCCTCCTACCGATTTATGATAATATGATGTACTTGTTTCTTCGAATGTATTGTTCAGGTTCAGCACCCTGTAAGAAGGATGTTTGTCTTGCAATATCGCTTTGTCGGCGACTGATTGCGGGAATGTCTGAGTTTTATAGGTAGACTTGTTAACAAAGTTCTTTTCACCTAAATATCGTTTATCTACATTCCACAAATCGGCCAGTATCAGAACTGTTATCCCTATAGATCCGTACAACGCCAGTTTCCGCGCTTCCATTTTCGAACGAAGGGCAAAAAGCATCACTCCTCCCGCAAGCAGGACAAACAGAAGCGATCTGAAAGCATCGGCCGTCAGTAAATCTTTGCGGTCGGCAAGCAAAGCCTGGTAAAACCATTCAGGCACTTGATCTTTCCATCTGCCATCATTTTCTCCCGCAAAGTTGGTAAACATACCCGGAGCAATCCATGCGACTAAACAAATAACACCGATTGTACCCAATGATATGTAAAGAGCTTTTGTCAGTTTCTTTTTATCTATTTCGCCGGAGAAAAACTCTTTTACTCCCCATACAGCGACAATCACTACCGTTAAAGCCGGAATGACCAGAGCCGAAGACACTGCCCTGAATTTATTGTAAAGCGGGAAGTTATAAAAGAACCAGTCGTTGAACCATTCCAGATTTTTACCCCACGAAAGAAGAATAAAAAATACTGTAGCGGCAAGTAATGCCCATTTCACATTGCTGCGAATAATTATCATCCCCAGAATAAACAAAAAACAAACGATGACACCGAAATAAACAGGACCTGACGTAAATGGCTGAGCGCCCCAATATTCGCGCATCACCTGCGCCACCTGATTGGCAAACTCGGCTGGTATTTCTCCCGATTGTACTTTTTGAGTCAATATCTTAACACTCTTCGAATCGTTATCATACGGTTTGGAGACGCCTCCATACAGATTTGGGATCATCAATGTAAAAGTCTCCGCTTTGCCGTAACTCCAGCCAAAGGCGTAATCTTTATCCAACCCTTCCGATTGTTGGGCAGCCTCCGGTTTATTCAGTGTCAGTTCCGATTTTCCGCGTGTACTTTCCCTTGCCATTTCCAGATTGCCATAAATATTGCCCGCATTACAGGCAAGAGCCAATACCAGAGCAATAGCCAGTACGCCCGACGCTTTCAGAAATGTTTTTACATCTTTTTTCGATAAAGTTTCTATGGCATATGCGATAAACAGAATAACACAAAGCAAACCCGTATAATAAGTCATTTGCAGGTGGTTACTCTTTATTTGGAATGCCAGTCCCAAAGCAAAAAGTATCCCGCCCAATAATATCTTTTTCCGGAACAATGCCATCAGGCCTGCTACGATCAGTGGCATATAGGCCAATGTCCATGCTTTGGTAACATGCCCTGCATCGAGGATAATAATATTGTAAGACGATAACGAATAAGCAATCGCGCCTAATACAGAAACCACCGGACCGAAACCCATCATACAAAACAGGATGTAGGCCATCAGCATGGCTGTAAATACAGCTCCGGCACTACTGCTTCCTAATGCTTTCAGCGGAGTTTCGAGTACGTCGAGAAAGTTGGGACTGCCGCCCCAAATACCGATCTGATAAGCCGGCATCCCCGAAAACATCGCTCCTGTCCATTCAGACGATTCACCCTCGTTGTTATAGTAGTCGCTCAACTCCTTAGATGCTCCCTGAAACTGGGTAACATCGTGTTGAGGAAGAACCTTTCCTTCGATCAGCGGACTGAAATAAAACATCGTTATCGCCAAAAATGCAACGACTGCGATTACGTGCGGCAAAAGCGTTTTCAGTAGGGTTTGCTCTTTCTTTATCATCTTATTTCGTGTTTATTGTTATTTTTTCTTTATTTCTATACTCTTTTGTCATGCTGACGACAGGAAGCATCCTTATTTTCATGAGATTTTTCACTTCGTTCAAAATGACACAAGGGAGGATATTTCGTTATTTCTTCTTCAATATATAAATAAGCGAACTGCTTCGTCTTTTATTATTCAATGTACGCAGGAAAAACAGACCTCCTTTGACCAATCCCACAAGACCGGCAAGGAATGTTCCTTTATTTTTCTCGCTGAGCATGGATATGTAAAATGCGTCGAAATACATCGGCTTGACGGCAACAATCTTGAAATGATGCCTGTTTGCCAGATGCTCGAAATCGGAAGGTGAAAAATGCCACAGATGGCGAGGCACATCATACGCAGCCCAATATTCTTTATAATGTACCGCGTCGAATGATTCCTTGTTAGGCAGGGCGATAACGACAGTTCCGTCGTCTTTCAGCAATCCATGAAGACGATCCATAACACTGTTTAAACGCTCAAGATGCTCCAGTACATGCCACATCGTAACCACATCCTTCGCCTGGCAAGGAATATCGTACAGGTATCCGGAATCCTGACAGTTGATATCGAATTTTTGTTTAGTGTACCTGCGGGCTTGTTCCGATTTTTCTATCCCCGTTACAATCCACTTCTTCGACTTCATTTTGTTCAAAAAATAACCTGTCCCTGAACCTATATCGAGCAGCATTCCTGCTTTTTTAGGAGCATATTGTATTACGGTCTTAGCCTTCGACTTCAAAGCAATCTTCCGTACCAAATGATACAGGGTGTTAATTATACCCTTATGTGTGTCGGAATGTGAAACATATGCCGATGCTTCGTAATATTTTCCTATTTCATCTTCGGATGGGAAATCCTGCGTCAGGGCAAAACCACATTTGCTACACCGGCAAATATCAAAAACTTCCTGAGTAGTAAGGTAATCCTTACACGACAGATAAGGTAGTAATTCGGAATTTCCGCAAACAGGACATATATCGGTATGTATCGCTTTCATTTTCAATATTTAAATTGAGTACGGTCTACTTCATCAAAACTCTTGATTATCTGGCAATCTTTCCAGTCGCTATAATCATCGTCGTTACTATTAACAGCTATAATTTTGCCCGTTTTGGCATTTTTCGCCGCCTGCAATCCGGCAATAGCATCTTCGAAAACAATTATCTCCTCCGGTTTTTTACCTATAATTTCCATTGCCAATTCGTATATCTGCGGATCGGGTTTTCCCTTGATTTTCCCATTGTTGTAGACTACTTTGTCATACTCGAACCACTCTGTCAGAGGTAGGTGTTCGAAATAAAAATCCAAATTTTCTTTTCCCGACGCGGTTGCTATTGTAAAAGGAATATTGTTGCTTTTCAGGAAGTCCAGGAAGTCTGTCGCCCCGGGAGCCAATTGCATATCTGTTTCGAGGCATAGTTCCTGATAAAGACTTTCCTTTTCCATTATATAATCACTCACTTGCGTCTCGGTCAGAGTATTATGAAATAAAGATTGTAAAAGATCGCTGTTATTTTTTCCGTGCATCCAACGGAATTTGTCTTCATCTGAAAGAAATAAATCATAGCGTGTCAGGAATATATCCCATGCCCGATTGTGCAAACCCGTGTCCCAAAACAATGTTCCGTTAAAATCAAAAACAACTCCTGAAAAATGCATTCTGTTTTATATTATTCCGCCACAAAAGTACGTATTTTTTTGATAAATGGATAGTTCTACCAGGGCAAACGCACGAAAATAGCCAAAATGTTACATTGTGTTGATTTTCATAATATTGAAACTATTGCTTACATTAAAATTACCGGATTGCTTCGTCGGCTAACGCCTACTCGCAATGACGTAAAGTATGGGTTTTATCCGTCATTATCAACAAGCCTTTGAAGTTTTTAAACAAGATTTCCCCGATTTGGCGGAACACGAAAGAATGGATATCCATTAAAAGAAAACAAGACAGAAGGCGTCAGATAATGCCCGACGCCTTCCTGTTGACTTACTTTCTAAACACTACATTCTCAAATACAAATCGCACGTTTTAATGAATTAAGCCGACTTCCGTATGGGTAGGCTGCTTCGTTTTTTTATTCTTTAGGTTCCCGTAACCGATCCTGTACAAATCTTAGAGTCTGTTTAAATTTATATCAAAATTCGAAACGAAGTCCGGCATTGAAACCGAAAACACTTTGTTTGTCGGTACGGATACTCACCGGCTGATTGTTATCGAAGAAATAGGAATATCTTGGTTCTACATATATTCCCCAGTCCTGATAAAGCCTGTAGGATATACCCACCGAAGCATTCAGCGACCATTGCAAGCCGTCTATTCCTTCTTTTATCGCCCCGTTCGTATTCCTCTTAGTGTAGGTATAATTACGCTTCAGACCTTTTTCACCCATAACTCCCGCGGACATGTAAACACTCCAGTTGGAATTGTCCCACAGATAAACAACCGCATTGAGAGGTATACCCAGATAATGCAATTCCTGCTTAGCTTCTATAGCTTCGTCTCCGGGCGATGCCGAGTTGAAGCGGGATGAAAGATATGTATACATCAATCCCGTTTCGATACCGATGCGATCACTCAGGTTCTTTCTCACAGAAACTCCAAAGGACAGCGGTAACGAATGCTGGGCATTGCCCATCGTATAAGGATCTTTCGCGGCATATAAGCTTACATTACTCACCAGTTCACTCTTTAATTCAGCCGCATAATCGACATACATTCGTTTATCCATAGTATTCGAGGCACTTCCGTTGGATGAAAAGGCAGCAGCCAATAGCCAGTCTTTCTCTTTCTTATTCTTTTTTCCGGCAAGCCATATTTTAGGCTCCTCTTTTCGTTTCGCATCCGGTTTTGCAGGCACAGAGTCTGAAATCTTAACTTCAGACCCTGCATCAGCAATAAATTCAGAGAGTTTCTTTTCTGTTTCCCGCGCGGCAGAATCTGTAGAGAGAGATTTTTCGATGTCCGCCACAGTGTTTACACCATGACTTGTTGTTACAGATTCTGCTTGTTTTGCCATCAGCCTGACGCTTCCGGCCGATAACATCTTTCTCACAGGTACCGGACGAGCCGGTTCTTCTGCCTGTTGATGCTTCTTTTCGATTGATATTGACGGCATCTGATCAACAGATAATATCTGCCCGACGGTTGCAGGTTGTCCGTCGATATTGTCTTGCGGGCGGAAAAGAAAGACGGACACAAGAACAGCCACAGCAGCCGCAGCTCCTGCTATCCACCACAGCCTCAGCCTCTTTTGAGGTTTCAGGCGTTGTTCGATTTCAATCCAGCTATCGGCATCAACCGGTATTCTGTGACCTTCCAACTTCTGTCTTACCAGGCGGCTGAAATCGTCAAGTTGTTCGTTATATTCTTTCCTGTCTCGCATTTTCATGCATAATTAAAGATTCCACATTCTTTTGTAACACTTTTCTGGCTCGTATAAACTGCGACCGCGACGTGCTCTCTTTTATATTGAGCATTTCGGCAATCTCAGCATGACTGTACCCTTCTATGGCAAATAAGTTAAACACAGTGCGAAAGCCATTAGGCAAGTCTGCTATACAAGCCATCAGTTCGCCGGCAGATATATGTTCCAACGCAGATACTCCTACATCCCCGGCCACATCATCGTATTCATCAATACTGGTGCTTATCCTTAAAGTATCATTACGCCGAAGATATTCAAGAGATGTAGTCACAAAAATACGCCGTACCCATCCACCAAACGATCCTGTACCAGAGTAAGAATCCATTTTCGTATACACTTTGACAAAACCGTCCTGAAGCAAATCCCGGGCAGTTTCCCGATCACCGACATACCTCATGCAAACACTCATCATAGCCGGCGCATACAGCTCGTATAACTTACTACGAGCCTTTGCATCGCCACGTTTACATCCAGCAATCAGCAATTGTTCATCCATCGGTTTTCCACTCTCTACATATTATGATGCAGAATGGGTATAAAAAGTTGCACTATCAATTTCTTAAAAAAAGTAAAGCCTCGCCAAAGACGAAGCTTCCTTACTATTTCTTATCCTTTTATTTTTCAGGATTCATTTCCGGATTATCCGTAACGCCGTAGCATGTTTTACCATCAGGCGAGAGGATAAAATTCTTTATGGTTTCCTCGCCTCCGTTTGCCGCAACTTTAGCCTCCACCACCACAGCTATTACCTCTTCTGTCTTTTTACCATCGTATAATTTGGTCGGTTCAGGCTTTATAGCTTTCAACGAATCTATTGTTTGTTGCACTTTGGTCATTTGCACAGTATAGGCATCGGTAATCACTTTAGCCGACGTGCCCAGTCCTACCAGATCTTGCTGGAATTTTGTCAATTGTTTTTCTGCCGCTTCAATTTGCAGTTTTACAATCTGCCCGGCTTTTTGTTTTATATAGTTGATGCTATCGCCTACAGTAACTTTTTTCAGTTCCTTTACATCTTTCACTTTCACATCTTTTGCCATTTCGGTATTAACAATATACTCTGTAATCGCACTATCGTATTTGCCCGAACAAGAAATAGTGAAGAAGGCAATAGCAGCCAATATTACTGCAAAAAAATATCCTTTCATAATTTTCCTATTTAAATATGTGTTTCATTATTTTACTGATAAAAAAGTTTGCTTCATTATAACAAATGTATAAAAAGTCTTTGAACCTTACCAGCTACAATCCAAATAATTTAAGGTCGCCTATTTTCTTACCTTCGAAATGTTAACGTCTAATAGTAATTTTATTTTTGACCTTCCTGATCAAAGACTTACAAAAACTTTTTACGAAGCCATTCCCTGACCGGAATATCGTATAACTTCATAGAGAAATACGCCACAGCTATAGCTGTAAACACTGTCAGCACGGCATAAGGGCCGGCTTGTACCAAAGTAAGATTGTTGTTTGCCACATAAGCCATATAAGTATAGACTATCGGATAGTGCGTAATATAGATAGGATAAGATATATCACCTAAGAACTTACATACATGGGTTGCTTTTTTCCCGTTTACCTTGCCTCCTGCACCCAGCCATACAATAAACGGGAACATTATTATCAGGCAGAAACACTCATACAATCCGTTCATCCACATATGTTCCGTTCCGCCCAGGCGAGGTACGGAAAACAAGATCACAAGCAAAAGACTTGCCGTAAGAAACGCATGTTTGGTATATCGCAACTTACCTATGCGGGATAGCAATAATCCGCCCAGAAACGGAAACGCCAGGCGTGTGAAACCGATGCGCAACTGGGCAGGGTCGTCGATAGTCCATCCGCCTGTCAGATCCCCATTAGGATTGGTAAGCGCATATTGAATTGTAAACCCGGCAGCCACAGCGACACAAACAGCCAATATAATTTTTGACAAATGACGGAAAACAAGTGCATACAGGATATTTGCTATATATTCGAAAAATAATGACCACGCAGGCCCGTTGAGCGGATGCATTCCGCCCCAACCCCTTATATCCAAACCTTTACCGACAGGAATCAACGTCATGCCGATCAGCATAACCAGCAGCATTTTCCATACAGGAACGTCATGCATATTCCAACCCATGCGGGAGGAATCCTGAAAATAATAGAAAGCCGCTCCGACAACAGAGCCGATTATAATCATAGGTTGAAGACGTATGATACGGCGTTTGAAGAAATCTTTAAGCGTCATCTTACTCCAACGGTCATCGTAAGCGTAGCCGATAACATAGCCCGACAAAAGGAAGAAAAAATCGACCGCCAGATAACCATGGTTTATTATTTGTTTTATATGATCTCCCCTCGAATGCATTTCGAAGATGTGGAAAATAACGACCATCAAAGCTGCTACACCACGCAGGCCATCGAGTATTTCGTAGTGAGGCTTCGAGTCTGCCAATTTTATAGATTGTTCCATCTTGGTTTTAAAAGATTATTGATAAATGAATGTTATTATAGTGCCGGATGCAAAAGTAAGATGAATCTTATTATATCGATTGTTTTTAAGAAAAAAATCTCATCTTTTTTGTATAATTACAAATCATTTGATAAGCTCAAACACGTTTTTGTTTTTAACGCCTTCTTCGTCCTATGGGTGCCCCGTACTTGAAGCTAACGGCGCAGCTAAAGCCTGACAAGGCAGCCGCTTGTCATGCGTCAGTTTCCCGCGCATTAGTTTCGCAGGCGCGGCAGTGATGAGCATATGTTGAGAATATAAGCAATCTGTGATTGCGCGCAGAAGAGAATAAAAGAACGTTTTTACATTACAGCAATAACTTTAACTGCTGATTGGCATAAAGTATTATTATTTATTTTTTCGAATAATGATATCTCATCGATAACACATAGATTTCTATCAGATCCTCGTGTACCGAATAGATTATACGGTGTTCAGAATTTATACGCCTCGACCAATAGCCGGCAAGGTCATACTTGAGAGGCTCCGGTTTGCCGGTTCCGGTAAATGGGTGCTCTGCAATGTCTTCCAGCAACGATGTTATTTTATTCATTATCGCTTTATTGCCGCTTTTTTTCCAATATTCAATGTCTTCCAGAGCCTGAAGTGAATATATTATTTCCATATATCAGCGGTTTTTATAGCTTTTCCCTTACCGGCCTGCAATTCATTTTCAGCCGCTTTTATGCGCTCAAGCATAACAGGAGAAGACTTAATATATTCCGTTTCCTTAATCGAATTATATTCATCCAGAGATATAATGACAACACTTTCGTTGCCGGACCGGTGCACTATTAGCGGCTCACTATCATTTATAACCTTGTCTAAATAGCTTTTGAGGTTATTTCTTAAATCTGTATAATTCGTTGTTCTCATATTATTTATCATTAATAAGTACAAATATAAGTACTTATATACATAAATACAAATTTTGGATAAATATTTTAAATAGTAAAAGCCTTGTCTTGTAACAAAGCTTTTGCAACTAAAATCGAAAAATAAACCTATTTGGAAAGGTTCTTTTTCAGCTCCCGGAGATGATTTTTCAAGGAATCGACCAGGTCGTCTTTTCTTACCTGAATGACAAGTTCTTTTCCGTCTTTTCCTGTTATCTCCACCCTGTTTCCGAAGGCCGAAACATCGGTGTGTTTCCCTAAAAGTTCCAGATTACGGAGCTTGTCGGGCAGTTTTACTTTTTTGAGGCACGAGGTTGTTTCGCCCGCCGTACGCACCTGAGTTATCTCGATGGCTCCTACCGAGGTGCGCCATGCGCCGGGCCAATCGCCAACAGGAAGCACGTTGCCGTCAGCGTCGAGAATATCGGCTATATCGAGCTTGTCTATCTCCTCGAGGCGCCTGAGCACATAGTCGGAAGTGATATTCAGCACCTCGTTGCGCTCGTCCATCAGTTCGGCAATCCTTTTTTTCACATCGGGATTATCCAACAAGCGGTTACCGCAATAGCCTGCGTTCTTAGGGCTATATCCTGCCCGTATAACAGCCTGTGTGGCATTGAGGTCGGCAAGATACTCGCGGCAAAACAACTCCTGCTTGTCGGTCAACTCAGTCATTTACGGCTTTTTTACATGTTCTTTTCACTCTCTTTTCGACCGAAGGAGCTACTATCGGCGCGTCATTTTCGCTTACTTTTTCGAGCCACGAGCGCAGGTCTTTCACCTTGCGGATCAGACAGCTGGCACACGATTGCGGCGTTTCGTCCTTTTCGTTCACAATGTTCCACAGCGAATAGATGCGGCTCATAGAATAGCGGTGTGTGCGGTCTACTTCGTCGAGAAGGATTTCCACTTCTGATTTTAGTTCGGGATTAATCATTTCGTTACTTTTTTATTATCGATAATTTTTACTGCAAAAAACACAAGAAAAGCTGCGGCAAGGCCATACACAAACAGCTCGCGGGTCCATAGCACGAAAGCGAACAGCATGCTAAACAGCCACATGAGATGAAAAGTAAGGCAAGGGCGGCAGTTGAACGGTTTCGCATCGAACCGGCTATCCAGTTCAGGCAGTTTGACCGACAATACATTGCCCCAGTAAAGAGCCACCAGCGCGGTCATGCCAATGATTGTTATTATAATCCATGTTTCCATATGGTATAGATAAATTCGTTTAGAAAAAGCTTACTTAGAGCCTGTTTAAATTTCTAACGAATATTTTCTTATATAGATTAAGAAACCTGTTCTTCATTCATTTTTAGCCTCTTTTTGTCTGATTTATCCTTTTACTCAGTTCATATAGCCCGCTATTATCACTTCGTAAAAGAATAAATCAGTCTGAAAACAGTTCTAAAAATTTGAATGATATAAATTTAAACAGACTCTTAAACTTGAATAAAGGTTTTCTTATTCAAAATAAACACCCATAAATTTGAATAAGATATTTACTATTAAAATTAATTGCCATTTTATTTGAATAACATTATCTTTGTTTAAATGAAATTCAGAAGGGACGGATTTTTTCAGGAGTGGTCGGAAGATTCCAATATATCATATATTATTGTTTATCAATTCAATAGTTTATAATCAGGTCGGTAAATATATTTTATAACACTGAGTACCACTGAGCAGACACGGAGAAACACTGAGTTTTTTTAGGCTCAGTGAATTTCAGTGTAACTGTTTTTTTCTGATAAAACAAGTTATAATTAACTGATAGTTAATACCATAAAATATTCCGACCACTCCTGCGGATTTTTCCCTTTTTAATTAATGCCCTTCCGAATGTACTCACCCCACCTCCTTCCAGCGCCGGAAGAAGCCCGGATTCTCCTGAATATCTTTTTTAATTTTAGACACAATGCGCTGTATACTATATGCTTTTACCTGAGTGATCTCGGCCAGCGAATCGTAGTTGACCGCAGGTTTAAGACTGACATACATTTTGAAAAGCTCAAATTCGCGCAGATTGTAGTTGGCATATACATAACTAAAAATATCGTCTTCGAGCTGCTTTTGCTGGCGGTCGAGTTCCACCAGATGCTCCACGTCCATATCGGAACGGTCGAAGTTGGGTTGCAATTCGCAATAGCGGTTCTCCTTCATACTGCCATTGATGCAATTCGTAAAATAAGAGCGGATGAAGTAAGATTTGTAATCTTTGATCTTCAAACCTGAGAACAAAACGATGTCGTATATCTTGAGATAAGTATCATTTAAAATATCAACATCGTAAACTCTTTTGCCGATGAGTTGCCTCTCCACCGATTTGTGATCTCTGTCGAACCAGCGGTTAAAATCTTCAGCCATCTCGGCATACAGGCAATCGACACTATCCATATCCCTTTCGCGCATGAAATACTTTTTCCCTTTATTCTTTCCAAATGAGTTTCCTAAAATCATGTTTATTTTATTTAAAGCTATTGGCTCTTAGCTGTTAGCCTTTAGCTGATTATTAATTATTAATTATTAATTATTAATTATTATTTCCGAAAGATTCGCTTTGCGTCGCTAGAAGCTAACAGCTAACGGCTGAAAGCTATACTCTCAAGCTTTTCCCCCTGAATTCGATACGGCGGGTCATGGAGATAATCCGTTCGAATACCCGTTCACCGTAGCGACGGACAATTTCGTCCCTGCTCAGATTAGTAGAAATAATGACCAGTTTACCATATTTTTCGGCGGCGTCCATCACTTCGGCAAAGGCGTAGCGGCGATTGCCATACTGCATGCTGACCTCTTCTGTGCCAATATCGTCCAGCGAAATTATATGCTTTGTCAACACCTCATCCAGATTGCGGTTCATCTGCTGCACATCGTATACCGAAACTACCTTTTGCATATAGTTCAGGATGATGGCAGGCAACACATACCGCGCCAGGAAACTCTTACCCCGCCCGCAATCGCCATACAAGAACAATCCCCTACCCTCGTTGCAGGCAAGCCATGCGGCGACTTCTTCGTATTCGGATTGCCAGGCAAACGCCTTTCCTTGTGTGGAAAGGAAGTAAGAGAAGCATTCTTTAAGGGCGCTTCGCGCATCGGGTATCCCAATCCTGACCAGGGACGGGGGCAACGACATGCCATGTGTCTCCATTTGCCGCCATACGTCCTCGAAACTATTACCAACGTGCATCATCTTTTGCATTTTTAGTTGAGTTATTCAACCCCCGGTGTTTATCCTGCCTATCCACTTCAGCGACCGCCATTTTTCCCCGGGTTTTTACGTTACATTTACTTTCCGGCTTATCCGGCAAAAGCGTGTAAACAGGCGACTTCTTCTTCCGTTGCCCCGGCACAAAAGAGATCAGTCCTTTCTGCTGAAGGCGGCTACGGACGTCGATCAACGTTTTTTCGGTGACACCGATGGTTGCCGCTATGAGTCCGTTGCTGCACCCGAAAGGGTTTTCCCATCCGCGAATGTTCGACTCCTGCATCAGAAAGTAGTAGAGATCGGCTTCGGTAGAGGTAAGCCTTGTGCGGCGACGCTCCTTCCAGAAATGATTTATGAGTTCTATATAGTTCATTATTGGACTATGTCAATACATTTCACTCAGGCGGTCGGCGAGTATATCGTATGATTGCGACACCAGCTCTTTTTGGCCTTTATTATAATCTTTCAGAATACTGTTGAGACGGGAGGTCAGCACGGCAGTGTCTTCGTAAAACTCATCCCAATCGCTATCGAGTATAGCAACCGACTTGAGTTCGACTTTGTCGAGATACACCTCAAACTCGATACACACACGCACATTGCCTATCATGTCGTCGAAATCGGACAGGCTGAGGCGATCCGAGTCGTAGAGGTGGCGCGTGACATCCTTTACTATTGCCGACATTTGCTTTTCGCTGCAATAGCACTCGATCGGTAAAATGTTTCTTAAAGCTCCCATTGTTTCAAGATTTTTTGGTTATACATTCTATTTATCGTTCTCTTTTTTGTGAATAATACTATTAATCGGTTCGTTTTTAACTTGTTTGTATCAAAAAATATTTACATTTGTGATTAATTAGACTTTCAAAAACAAAGATACACTAATTTGTGAACATATTAATCACAATTAAGTGAATATTTTTGTTAACAAAAGCTAATACAATAGAAGTTAGAGGATTATGAAACCGAACAGCAAGGCTCTATATATTAGATAAAGTTCTTACGAAAAAAAACAAATCGAACATTCACTTATGGAAGTATACGAAAGAATAAAAAAGATTCGGGAGGATTTATTCAATGGTTCGAATATTGAATTTGCCAAAGCTATTGAAGAAAAACCGAACACTACCAGCAACTGGATGAGCGGAAGCCGAAAGGTGGGGCTGGAGGTTATCGAAAAGATACTATCAAGACTGCCACAGATAAATTCGGGTTGGCTGCTGTCGGGCGAGGGAACGATGTTGAAATCGGGAAGCAGTGAAGATCCCTACCTGATCACCAAATCGGGAATAAAATACTACCAGTTGCCCAATGGAAAGTTTCTGATGCAAGTGCCCTTTGTTCCGGTAAAAGCCTATGCCAAATACGTAGACGAATGCCGCGACGCGGAGCCGGGCGAATCGCTGGACGAATATAACTTTATAGTAGACCAGATAGGTCATGGCAGGTATATGGCCTTTGAGATAAAGGGGGACAGCATGGATGACGATACGCGCCGAAGCCTTGCCAATGGCGATATTATACTGGGGCGTGAACTAAATTGCGAGCACTGGAAAGAAAAACTCCATACTAGAGAGTATCCGAACTGGATAATCGTATTGGACAATACCATCCTGTGCAAACAGATCATAGATCAGGATCTGGAAAGAGGTACGATCACCTGCCACTCGCTCAACCCATCGCCGGAGTATGGGGATTTTGAACTGAAACTAAACGATATAAGGCAGATGTTCAATATCATACAGCGGGTATCGAATATGGTGTAGAAAATTATTTATTGCATTTCTCTAGGGATAAAAAAACATTTTATGCAATTGACATTCCTAATACAGATTTGTATGTGATTTTTTTCTTGCATTCCGGCACCGGGATATAAATCTTTTCCCTCCCAAAACACACCTCTAACGGAATCAAATTTAGGATCGACAAGAGATGCGTAAGCTTCGATTACGGCGCAATCCAACGGTCTTAATAACAAATCGGGAGAGGCGGTAGATACAGCCCTATTGACAGGCAATTTTCCACCGGTAAGTTGAAAAGCTTTTTCGAGTTGATAGTATGCGTCTTGTAAACCTTTGAGATATTGCGAGTCTAACAAATCCATACATTTACCTAAATCAATGTAAGCCCCTAATACTGACGGATTTTTGATTTTTCCTTTTGCCTTCTGCTCTTCGGCAAAAGATAATGCGCGTTCGTAGTTGTTTTCCCAAAAATAAAATCCATTCCCGAGCCAATCATACTTGTTACAACTTGGCCTCATTGAACTGGTATTTGTAACAATTTGATTGCGTACCTTTTCATCACACCCATGAAATCCGACAATGAACGTAGGTCTCTTAGAATACATCTATTATTGTCAGATTTGTTTATAAATAGGGTTCAAATCTCCATCTTCTGAAAAGATACCTGCTTTTTTTAAAAATTTGACAGCTTCTTCCTTAGACTCAATTGAGGGATATTCTAAAAGATTATCGAAAGCTTCTTTATTTATTTGTTTTGAATAATATATTTTAGTATCAGCGTCTTTAATAGGTTCGTTTTTTCCTGCTTCGTTATCCCAAACCTTATACCAAGGTGTATCTTCTTGATGCATTAATTTTGTAAGCTCATCTCCAGAGACATTTCTGTATTTGACATAGACTTTATTGAGTAGTATCCTGTGGATAGGTTTGATACAGATAGTTTCTTCTATCAGAAATTTTTTTACTAAATCATCTTTCCGTAAATCCTGCCCTTCAAACAAACTATGCAACGAAGGCATTACTGGTCCATATTTCCAAGCCTCTATTTTATCGGAAATAAGAGGTGTGTCATTAAGAGCAAGATTCCATCCATGAGAAATATATACTAATTTTATTAGCTGCAATACAGATAGTGGAGTACTCTCTCTATTTGATTTCTCAATAAAATAACCTGCTATTGTTGAAGATATGTAACACATGCAGCAATAATTTAAATTAAAAACAAAATTTTTAGTAGATTTGTTCGTTCATGACTACTTAATTTAACCTCATACTAAGCAAGAAGCGGGTTGCAAAGGTATTATTTCCTATCCAAAAATCCAAATAAATTATCTTTTATTCACTCCAAAAATTTAAACTTATCGCCTCGATCTCTTTCATTTTTCAGAAAAAAGACGAAACCTTACGATATATCCTCCAGCCAACTATTCCCGCCGCAAGGCTTCCGATGCAAGCCAAAACGACAAGCCAACGCGGATATATCTTTACTTCACGAGTTTCGACAACAGGGTATGGTATGGCAATAGTGTCGGACAGGGCAACAGTATCAGTTCTTAGCCTGTCACGATAGATATATTTATATTTCTCGAGCCAAACGGTATCTCCCTTGAGTTTCATAAATACCGAATCGTAAAGATGTACCGAGTCGCGCTGCAAACGATCGCGATATTCCGTCCGCACCGATTCCACTGGAACATAAACGGTATTGCTCTTACAGCCCGACAATGCAAGGAACAAACAAAATAACAGGCACCCCACCCCATCCCTCCCCAAAAGGGAGGGGGTGAATTCCCTCTTTACATCGAAACACGGACAGGCTTTTGCTGCAAATTCGTAATGTCCGTAAACTTTTGCTTCGGAATACTTTACTTTCAGATCATTTACCAAACCGATAAGAGATGCTTTCTGCGCTTCGGTACGGGTATCGGATGGTTTACCGTCCTGATCGAGTCCGCCGATATAGCATATTCCCACCGATGAAGAGTTCTGCCCCAGAGTATGAGCTCCTATTTGTTCTTCGGAACGTCCCTTGTGCACCGACCCGTCAAGATATATCACGTAATGATAGCCTATCTTGGCAAATCCGCGTGCCTTATGCCACCGGTCTATATCTTCCACGGTGAAATGCTGCCCTGCCTTTGTAGCAGAGCAGTGTATGATTATTTTGTCTATTTTTCTCATGATTATTGTCAATTTGAAAATTTGAGAATTTGAGAATAAATTTTAGTTATGAGTTTTAAGTATAAAGTTTTAAGTTATAGGTTATGAGCACTTACTACTTACTACTTACTACTTACTACTTTTTCATTTGCTAATTTTTCATTTGCTAATTCTCAAATTTGCTAATTAATTACTCGTCTTTGATGTCTATTATATCAGTTTTTCGGGCAAAGAGCTTAAAGATATTCACTTTGACATTTTTTCCCTTTGCCGCAAAATAATTGACATAAATACTTTCCAGTTCGACTCCGTAAATAACAAGGAGCATCAGCAAGGGAAGCAACTCGATACCAAATGGCCGGGCAAAGGCCTGACCGAATGTATAAGCGAGCACTACCCATAGAACATAGCTGCTAATCTTGTCGCAGGTGCGACGAATAGCTCTCGATTTTTTTACCGGTTCCTTCCTGTATCCGGATGCGGCAATACCGAAGCGGAGATCGGCAAGAGTGAGAATAAAAGCTGTAGCCAATAACCATTTTGCCCAGATAAAAAAATTGAGAAGCCCAACTAGAAATTGATCTGTATATGTCATTATGATATAGTCGTTCATAGTGATTGATTATAAAAACATATTTCGGTTGCGGTACTCAGCATCCTGTTTGTCTATCAGTATGTTGCTGACAGACCATACCTCACCTTCTTGAACCTCTTCTTTATCAAGGAGAACGGCACTTATGGAGTTCGCCACACCTTCTCCAACATCTGTTTTATCTATCAAGACTGAGCTAATCTCACTCCCGCTCATATCTGTGCCCTGAGGGGGCAATCCGTTATCAAAATCTGCCATTTTACAAAGGGTTTAATGTTGTTAATACGATTCTGAATTGAGCATAAACACCACATATCTGAAATCCGTTTTGCGGAATGCCGTTTAACCCTACAAGACGGCTGTAAAATTCAGGATGACCGGAAGCCATATACTTACCGTCAGAGGCTTTTAATACTTCATCTGATGCAGGATTGTTATTCTTGAAAAAACAGCGCGGATCATCGTCCACAACATCCATCCATTCAGGTTTTTGTATGTTTTGCCAAAACGATTTGTCCGTTGTTTCTGTGTTCAAATCAAAATCCTTGTGCCAACAACGGCGCAAATGTATGTTACCTGCTTTAGTAAATGTTGCAGTTCCCAACGCACAGAATGAACTTCCAGCCGGATAGTTGACACCGTTATAAGTTACATAGTCGGCTGTGTTGCTTTGGTCGGTGTCATGCTCAACAAGATACCAATAATCTGAAATTAAAGCCATACCCGCCGTTATAATGTCACTTGGTATTTTATTTGCGACACGGACTTGCAGGGTCTGATATTGCAGTTCATCAATAATTTCGTACACTTCTGCATTTTCTGATGCTGTGAATGACGTTTTACCACTTACACTCTTTATTATATTTTTCTTTGTATAAAGTAAAGATGTATAAGTAATGCCGTTGTATGTTACAGTAGCTAAATCCGTATTGTTCGACCTGACAATAAACAGCTTTGACAAACCGTTTTCATATCCTGTGATCTCTGAAACAGGCGTATTATTTAATGACTTAGTGGTATCAACATTCACTCCGAACTCTTTTGAAAACGTTTGAAGTATTTCCAAACTGCCTATGCTCTTTTTCCCACCTAGCCACATGATATTTGAATCTATATAAGCCGTTTTATTCAGGGATATATCTATATCATCCGACAAAGAGATAGAATTATTATTTATCACAAAATTTTCGTGTGGATTGAAGGGGTTGAATGAATTTTTCAGATTTGCTGTACTCACAAAAAATCCATTTCTCATTGATGTATATCCGAAATAGATTGACCTGCGTTGCTCAAACTTGTGTATAATTGAGTTCGGCAATACAGCCCCCTCGATAGAAGCGTTGTTTGCAAAAACCCAACGATACATAGATAGAGTTTCACCCAACTCAGTCACCGGAGAAGGAACGGTTAATCCGGCATTGGTACATCTCCTTACAAATTCGTTTCTAAAATCCAATTCAGTCGGATTTACAATTAAGGCGTTGTTTGCGTCTTTAGGCTGCAAGGTCGAAAATTCGGTTTCAGTTCCTATTCTGAACCTACAACTGTTAAAAGCAAAATAGCTGTTCAGATAAGTCGTTAATGTCGTTTGACTGACAACAATATCACATTGATCGAACAAAGACAGATTCCCAAGCATAGTATACCATCCGCTGTAAAATGAATTATTTATACTTGCTGTTTGTACATTAGGGATAGAAGTCACCACCTTTTTAAACAAACTCTGTTTAGAGGTCAGTCTAAAGTTTGAAGGAAGAGCACTTTGAAGACCGTCTATAATAACATTTGAAAACACAAAATTTAAACTGGGACTTGTGTTTGAAGTTGTAAATGTAGGTCTTATTAAAGATACATCTTTAAAGTATCTGGATGTTTCTCTGTCGTCATTATGTGCACATAAAAAGTCAATCAATACTGTATTTGCCTTTCCGTGACCAATAACATAAAAATTTTCATAGCGGCCTGTTGTTACTCCAGAGAATCTATATACACCATTCGCTAGTATATTGACCAGATTTTTGCCGAGGGCATTTGTGGGATTCTCGCGAGTTCCGTCACCGGATGAGAACGGATAACAGAACAATACGGTTTGTCCGGTAGCAATAACATCTATACCGTTCGGATTGTAATATTTATCTCTAAAACTATACCTCATAATCTATATTGTTTACTGTTGGTGTTATTATTATTCTACCATTAGTCAATAACGACATGCTGCAATTATCGAAAACGGCTGTATCTCCCAGTCTTTCATCATTAAAAATCCGTTGAACGGAAAGAGGCTGTTTGTCAAAGAGAACAAGATCATCGACCTCGAACTCTTGTTCGCCTTTTGTTACTTCGTATATCATAATATTTTTGCTTTTGCGTAAATAAATAAATACCCTTTGGAGTCGGTAAGAGTGCGGATAATGCTGAAAGTAGACAGTTCTCCTTTTGGAAGAGAGACTTCCACGTCTTCGCCGATAGCTACAATGTTTCCGTTAATTCTGCATTCACCGACATTATGCCCTTCCACCCGATAGATAGCTATCTCTTCACCGATAAACATATCTGTTTCGGTAGATTCCATAGTCAGGGAGATGCGCCGTTCAAGCTGAATCCTTTTTACTGCTTCGCCAAGTTCGGCGAACATTACCTTGCCCGATTCAACCGTGCCATCGGTATTCGTCTTCGAGGCAAAGACAAAAAACGAATCCGGATCTTTTATTTCATCCAGTTCCGATAAAGGAACCGGTAATATACTTGCCATATTTTTTAGTAGTTAGAGAAGTTCAGGAGTTAAAGAAGTTAGAGTAGAGTTGCCACTTAACTCCTTTGACTACTTAACTCCTTAATTTAAATTAAAATTGCTTTTTTGTTATCTTCGGTAGGTACCATCACACCCGGATGAGTGCCCAGTACAAGTATCTTGTTGAACTTGCGGGCATTGACCTCAAACAGGGGATAGATAGAATTCTTGGTAATCGCAATACTATATCCCGAAGCCTCGCCCTGTTGCCCCGTTTGCTGGCTAAAAGCGATAGTCGCTCCTCCATCGCTCCCGAAAGAGTAAAACATACCTTGCGAAGTTTTGAACACCACCAAGTATTTACGACCTGCCGATAATAGCAGATTGGATGTTTTAGATGCTTCGGGCGTACCCACAAATGTGGATAAGGTCTGTTTGAAAATGCCGCTATCCTGCGTTTCGGTAAAATTGCTTTCGATCACCGTATCCATCCGCAAGTAATCTACATTTTGCGTCTTGATTGTGTCCACCATACAACCGTCATACAAGGCATCACCTTCGAACTGATAAGCTACAAAGTCGTCAATATCGAGCAGATATATCTCAGTGATACCTCCCGCGTTATATTCGCACGAATGCTTAATATTTTGTATCAGTTTACATCCCATAGTTTATAGATAAAGCTGTTAGCTAATAGCCATTAGCTGTTAGTGCTTCGCGCCGCTAAGGGCTAAAAGCTATAAGCTAATGGCTAATAATGATTTTTTACGGAGCAACTACCGTTGAATCCACAATAGATTTGATAACACTTTCGCTTTCGAGCAGGCGGCCAATCTCCATTTCTGTTCCTGCCATTGTCACCGTCCAACCGTTGGCATCGGCTTCGGCAGCGCCCGAAGCATAGTTGAAAGCCGTTGCACTCAATCCGTTGATACGGCCGAGAACGACTATACGGCCCGATTTATCTACGACCACTACCGTAAATCTGCCCAGACTCAGAGCATCACCCTGATTGAGAATGTTGTAATCGTATTCGCTAAGTGTAAAGTTTACTGTATGGGTACGGTATTTTCCGCCGTTACCATTTACGGCTAACTCGTCGGAGAAGGAGGCTGTATTTTCCACAAAGTCTACTTTATAGGCTTTGGCTCCATCCGCTAAGGTTATCGCCGTAATAGCTGTAGTTGCCGAATCGGGTGTATATGAGTTTTCCGAATCGTAGTTGTAGAGATACAGCGCTTTTACTCCGGCTACTGAATAATTGCAATTTTCTTTTGTAATATTTGACGTTAATTTACATCCCATGATAAAATAATTTGAAAATTTGAAAATTTGAAAATGAATTAATTTGAAAATAAGTTAATTTGAAAATTAGCAGATTAGCAAATGTTTTTGTCGCTTGCGCTCCATTTTCAAATTTGCTAATTTTCAAATTGGCTAATTGACGTTTAGTTATTCGGTGAATAATACACTACTTCGTCTTCGAACGGAATAACGAAGCCCAGACGCAAACGTCCATCGATGAAGATTTTGTTGTCGTGAGGAGCAGGGAATTGTCCAAGGCGGATCTCTTCAAGATCGCTCAACAGGTCGGTACCCAAAAGGAAGTTCGATGCTTCGGCAACAATCATATCATTGTCGGCAAGACCTTTCACCGGTACGATCTCTGCGCCAAGATATTTAACCACATCATTTTCTACGATGAAGTTCGGATTTACCACCACGTTTGCACCAAACACACCACCCAAAGCGATTTTCACCTTCATCAGTGTAGCATAAGAAACATACACGTTAAGGCTTTCCTTTTCGAGACCTGCGGCTGCAACATCGTCGGGAAGCGCTGCAAAGGCTTCCTCGATTTCTGCCAATACATTGTCTTTGGTAAGGGCAACGCCTATAACCTTCACGGCCTCGGCGCTGTCGGTCAATACTTTGATAACGCCATCGAAGTCGTTGGCATTGGCTGTGCTGTCGCCTCGGAAGATCTTAGTTTCTATCTCGCTGCTCAATTCATTGGCAAGCAGAGTCATAGTAGCTTCTTCCAACGTGTCGGGCAATTCCTGATTCCTGGCTCCGGGACCCATCATCCAGATGGTACGTTTGCGCTCAAGCTCGTCGATACATTGTTCGAGGTTGATTTTATAGGTTTTTACTTTCAATTCTTTTTCGCTCAACTTGGCTATCTGTTGCGGTGTCCACGCGCAGTCGCGGGTATCGGCCTGAAGGATGTTTCCCGCAATGTCGATCAGATTGAGCTGAGTAGATTCCTTCACTCCGATGATAG
Organism: Dysgonomonas reticulitermitis; assembly: GCF_054601275.1. Classification (NCBI taxonomy): domain Bacteria; kingdom Pseudomonadati; phylum Bacteroidota; class Bacteroidia; order Bacteroidales; family Dysgonomonadaceae; genus Dysgonomonas; species Dysgonomonas reticulitermitis. The sequence goes on from NZ_BAAHWU010000001.1 coordinate 103,553, forward strand.
GAGTTATTTTTCCTTTTTCTATCAGCTTTCCGCCAAACACGGCTTTAGTAAACCAATCCATGTTGGATGAAGGCTGATAAGTCAATGATGAAATGTCGTACATATTTGCCATAATGATTAATTTGAAAATTTGAAAATTAGGTAATTTGAAAATGAGCTATTGGCTGTTAGCTGTTAGCCATTAGCTGAGCAAAGCCACAAAAAGCTATAAGCTATCGGCTAAAAGCTAATGGCTAACCTCTGCGTATTATAGTTTGATTAAGCGCCATCGCCATGCGTTCGGCTGTAGTCATTTCGCTAACAGGCTTTTGGATATTGAGTTGCACGGCAGGACGGGCCGACGGCGTGCGGCGACGCATTTCTTCCACCTGTCCTTTGGTGTCTTCGAGCATCGATTGCGCTTCGCCTAATGACTGAGTAAGCAGGTCGATAGTTTGTTGCATCTCTGCGATTTTAGCTTTCAGAGCTTCGGATGTTTTAGGATCGAAATTCGAAGCCAGTTTTTGCTTGCGGTTGCGTCTCATGGCTTGCGGAGCTTTGGTTTCCTCGGGTTTGGTCTTGTCTTCCGACGGTTCGCGCGTTTCCACAAACTGCCCCTGCTCGTCTACTACCAAGAGGTTTCCATTAGCCAGCTTGTGTTCCCCTGCCGGCATCTGTTCGCCTTCGAGCGTAACGAATCCGTCTTCGTCCACATAGGCTTCTTTGCCGTCGACCAGCACGAACACCACATAAGGGATACCGCTTGCCGTAGCATCGGCAGAGGTGACAGTATCGAGGTCGAGAAGAAACCTCGATATCCGCCCCAGCAATGTAGATTCTTTTCTTTTTTTCTTGTTCATAATTAGTTGTTTATTTGATTTTGACATGGCAAGCTCCTGACTGAAGAAGCCCTCGAGCGAAAAGCCTTTGACATGGCCGGTCATTACCTGGCTGTCCCAATAGGCTTTATCATCGATCTTGTAACTGCACATTAGCGTACCTTTGGGCAGGTTGGCAAATCCCAGCGCATTGGCTTTGTCGTTGCGGGGGTCTTCCACAATCCAGAGTTCTGTCAAATAATTTCCGGTGAGAGGGGTGCTGTGCTGATGTGTCGTATTTTGCAGGGCTACACCTGTGCGCATCATTTTGCGGGCAATTTTTTCTATCTGTTCGGCCGAAAAGCGGATGTAATAGTCTCCCAGCTTTTCGCTGCGGCGATAGATCAGTTGTTCGGGTTTGAGGATAACGCCCGTAAGCACTTGTTTCTGCGTGTCTTTGTTAAGGTACACTTCTTCTTTGCCTTTGCCGAGGGCAACGAAATCGACCTCGTTGGCAGGCTGGTCTACAAACGAAATAGCCCAAACGCCTGTTTCGTCGTTCTCGTTTTCGTCTATCAGTAAGTTGTAAACAGGAATCTTCATATTGGTAGCGGTTATTTTCACTTATAGATAATTGCAGGAAAGAAAAATGCAATTTCAGTCAACAGTGAATAATTAATACCGCATCATTCGTCATTGCATTATGTTCGCAATGACGAGGAGATAATAATGAGTAAACAAAGAGTAAAAACTTTTAGCTTAGCACGTTGTTAATAAAATTCAATTACTTTATCTATTATAAAAATATCCGTGAAAAAATCACGGATGATAAAAATAATTGTATATTTGTTGAATATTAAGCAAAAAACCGCCAAGCTATGTTATTACGACTAAAAGTAAAGAATTTCCTTTCTTTTTATAAGGAAACAGAATTCAACATGTTTCCTAATCCAAAGCGTACAACTCTATCCGACCATATTTATACAGATATGGAAGTGCCTTTGTTGAAGCAGGCGGCAATATACGGCCCGAATGCTGCCGGAAAATCTAATTTGCTTAAGGCTATTGGTTTTATTGTTGGTTTTGCGAAAAAAGAAAACTATCTAACCGCAGAAATAGAATCAAAAAAAATTAAAGACTTTAAATTTGCACTTGTCAAAGAGAATACAGACCCCATTTCTATATCCATAGAATTCGAAAACGAAGGCAGATACTTTATATATGAAATAGAAGTAGATGAAGATATTGTAAAAAAGGAAGCTTTATATATTTCAGGAATTGGTAATTCAGAAAATCAGTTATTATTTCTGAGAAAGTGTAAAGAAATAAAATTATCAGAAAAGCTTGACGAAAAGTTTAGAATAGCTACGAATAAACTTATAGAAGACAACCCTCTATCTTCAATACTGTCTCTTAATAATAGATTTCCCATTATCGATAACGAAGATGTGAAGATTGCATATAAATGGTTCTCTAAAAAAATTGAGATTCTATCAACATCAAGTTTTATACCGCAATTGTTCAGTCTTTTAGCTAAAAACGACATGAAACTCCTTCATTTCACAAATAATATCGCGACAAAATTAAGCTTGGGAATCGGAGCTTTAATAATTGAAGAAGATAACCTTTTAGATTTATTGGCTAAAGATCCGGATTATTATAATTATATAAACGAGATAGTAAAAAAAACATTTAAAGATAAGGATACAGGGAGAGTATCTTTGGGCTCGTATAATAAACCTTCTATAAACATAGAAAAGGTCGATAATAAATTCCTTGTAAAAAAATTATTATTTGAACAATATGGCATAGATGGTTTTATCGGAAAATTAGCTTTTGATGATCAATCGGATGGCACAATTCGGCTTTTAATGTTAATTCCGGCATTATATGAAATGATTAATTCTAACAAAGTTTATTTTATTGATGAAATAGAACACAGCATCCATCCGGCTTTAATCTATAAGTTGCTTGAGTACTTCTCTAAAACAAAAACAAAAGGACAACTGATATTTACTACTCACGAAACGGAACTGTTAAATCAAAAGAAACAGCCGAAAGAAAAAGATACTGAAAAAGAATATACAGACAAACTGTTTCGTGCTGATGAAATCTGGCTTACAGAAAAACATAACGGAAATACTACGCTTTATTCATTAAATGACTTCAAAGAGCATAACACAATAAATATAAGAAACGGTTATATGGACGGAAGGTATGGAGGTATACCCGATATCGAAGAATTGATAGAAGAATAACCTCTAAACCTTACTTGCCATGAGTGATGAAAAGAAAAACAGTTACATAAAAGAAGGCGGCTTTAGGGAGATAAAAAAATCGAAGCCGACGACTAAAACAAAAGAAGTTCCTGCAAAACCTGCTCAACTGATACCGGAAGCAAGAGATGGATATTCAAAGCCAGAAAAGAATTTCAGTTCGTCTCTGTTTATCATTATTTCGGGAGGTGAAGAAAAAGAAAAGAAATATTTTAAAAAGTTGAAGTATGATTCAAGAACTCATTTCCCAAGAATAGATGCTAGATTCTTTTCTAAAAAAGGTCAGGGACTTGATCCTGAACAAATGCTCGAAAAAGCAAAAAATGTACAAAGTGGATTACAAGAGATTGTTAAGTCTGATAAATTTTATCTGGTTTCTGATGTAGATCATTTTAGAGCTAAGCTTTTAACGATAATACCAAAATGTAAGGAGCAAAACTTTAATCTAATTATTAGTAATTTCTGCTTTGAAGTATGGCTATACTATTCATGCTTCGATTGTAAACCAACAGACTTTGTGAAACCTAAAGAACCGGATAAATGCAGTGGAGCGTGTAAAGAGTATGTCCACAACAAATATAAAACCGGAATAACTCCGCATAGAGCTTTTTTGTATATTGAAGAAGCTATTGTAAATTCAGAAAAAAACTATACAGAAGATAAAGATGGTATTCCATCCGAATTTTCTTCTCAAATGCATATTTTAGCAAAAGAAATATTGCCTCTTATAAAAGAAGAGCTGTCAGAATATAGAAAGAAAGTACAAGAGGTAGCAGAAAGGCATAAAAACTCTAAGCCTAAAGATGCTGAAATACTCTAAACTGTCAATGACGAAACCTTTTTCTTACCCCCTCTTCAAAAACCTCTTCGTCAAATACCTCCGTACCGGCACATCATAAAACTTCAGGCAGATATAAGCTAAAACGATGCTTCCGGCAACAACTGCCGCCGCACCGGGAAATGATTCCTCGAATGTAAGATCATTATTCTTCACCCAGGCAAAATACAGGTAGATGAAAGGGTAATGTACCATATACAAAGGATAGGAAATATCCCCTAAAAACTTGCATATACGGGTTGTGTACCGATCGGTACATTTTCCCGAAGCTCCCAAATAGACAAGAAGCGGAAAAAACGCGACAACACACAACGTATCATAGATTCCGTTCATCCACAAATGACCGGCTCCACCTATGCGCGGTACAGCCAGAAGGGCAACCACAGCCAGAGTGCATATCCAAAAAGCGCCCCTTATATCAGCAGGTTTGAAAACGCGGGAAAGGAGCAATCCGGCCGAAAAAGAAAACAATAAGCGCAGCGATCCTCCTGTAAATTCTGTTCCGGTAAGCGAAAATCCGACACAAATATCACCCAAAGGCCCCAATATGGCAAATGACGCCAAGCCGCATCCGGTAGCAAAAACCAACAAGGCAAGCGCTTTGGTCGGTAGCTTGCGAATGAACAAGGCATACAGGATATTAGCAATATATTCGAAGAACAAAGACCAGCTTGGCCCATTCAGGGGAAACATTTCTCCTACACCCCGGACTTCTGTTCCGACAGTAGCCGGTATCAACAGCATGCTGAGAAATGTAGCGACAAACAACGCCATGACAGGCACTAACGACACATCCCATACCGGGCAGCCCTGAGTATAGAACATCACTGCCCCGATAATGGCTCCCATCACAACCATCGGATGAAGGCGTATGATACGGCGTTTGATGAAGTCCTTTATTTTCATTTTGCCCCAACGATCGTCATAAGCGTAACCGACAACGAATCCTGACAGTATAAAGAAAAAATCGACAGCCAAATAACCATGATTGATGCGTTGGTCCAAATGGCTGGTCGCAAAAGCTTCAAACAGGTGAAAACATACAACTGTGATAGCAGCCACCCCGCGCAATCCATCAAGTATCCCGTAATGTGGTTTGGTATCGGCAAATGCAGCCATAGGGATTTGTGTTTTCGACATAAGATCTGTTTCTATTTTTAATATTCCGGTCTTTCAAAAAGGAAGTTGCAAAAATAAGAAAAATCTTGGGATAGAGAATGATAATTGCCTGATAACATCCGGGCAAACGAAAATCAGTTCATCTGGATTGCTTCACTCCGTTCGCAATGACGGAGTACAAAGTTAAATAAGAAATCAAATACTTCCACTTTGTAATTTGTTTCATATATTTACGTTGTTTTTAATAACAAAATACTTACTTTAACATAAAGATCATGAAACAAACATTAAAACTGTTCCTATTCCTCTTGATGGCAACTTCGCTTAACGCGCAAAAAAACGTAAATATCGATAGCCACAGATTCAGACTCAGTTACCGAAGTTTTCCGGATAAAGCCCAAACTCCAAAGTTTTTCTATTACAGCAAACTAATCAATATGCCGGGAGAAACTCAGGAATCGTTAAGTAATATAGATGACCTGTATGATGCTTTGCAGATACAAGGTCAACGATTTGTCACAGACAATAAAGACAGCGATTTTTCTATTACAGTAAATCTGTTGCCGGTATCTTTCTCTGTTCCTGAGGTAAACGAGCGCGTAGAAGAAATAAAAGACAGAGATGGGAAGATTACCGGACGCAACCACTATTACAGTGTTATTGTTTCGTACTCTTTCAATGCAAATGCTCTATTTAAGCAGGGTGACAAACTAATTATCAACCAGCCGGTATTTAATAAGTTTGCCAGTAGCCTGAAATACCAGACTAAAGAATACTCGACATTGAAAGACGCAAATAATAACTGGAAATTGCAAAGAGATGATGTCTTTGAAAAAATAAGAAGTGACCTTGCCTTTGAAGCGATAAAAAACGCAACCTTTACATTTTCACGTCTATATGGATTTGCTGAATCGACATCGTCGGAAATGATAAAGACTATAAATGAGAAAAAACATCCTGAAAATGAGAAACTCAGGGAAATGGCCGACAACCTGAAATCGAAATTAGAATCGATGAATCCCAACAGTGGGCTTACCGAAGCCGATGTAGAAGAAGAGCTGAATTACTTCAAAGAACTGCCTAAAAGATATACCGACCCTAAGCTGAAAGCAGATGTTAAACTCCGCTATGTAGGATATTACAATGTAGCCAAAATATATTTCTATTTAGATCAACCTGAAAAAGTAGCAGAATATGCCGACTTGCTTTTCGCAAACGACCACGACAAAAATGATGGTAAGAAAATGAAGGAAGAAGCAGCGAAACTGATCGAGTCATTCAATGCCATGGATATAAAGACAAGGCATTTCAACACCGATAATTATTTTGTGGATTAAAAACAATTCCTTTCTAATTAGATATAAAACAGTCTCTCGATGTTAAGAGGCTGTTTTTTTTCGTCATTGCAAACGCCAAAAAAATTTCCTTGTGAATTTAAACCATCGGATGAAAAGGATAGTCTATATTTGTAAAGCGCCTCTCTTAATCTCCACAAAGGGGAGAAACAGGACTAAAAGCGAACGATTATGAATGTAATCTTTTCATATATAAAGGCAAAACTTCCCCTATGGGGGGCGGGGGGCTTACTGATCCTTTGCATTGGTTTATCCGCCTGTGGAGACGATAACCCGTACACGCCCGACCCGACTCCGCCGACGCCAACACCAAACCCTAATCCACCGACACCGAAGGAAAATATCGTCTTTACCCTCGATGGCAACCTCATCCGTGCGGGAAAGGGGACGACAGGCGATGCGGTCTTTAATATCGATGGGGACTATATCCGTGCGGGAAGCAGCAAATCGGGTGACATTGTTTTTAACCTGGACGATAAGCTGATACGTGCAGGAAGCAGCAAGACCGGCGACGTGGTCTTTAATATCGACAACAACTACCTGCGGGCGGGCGCTTCCGCCACAGGTGATATTGTCTATAATGTGGATGGAGAGTATGTAAGAGGGGGAAAGGATACAACCAGTCATTTAATTGCGACCATCTATAAATATAATGATGATGAATGGTATATCTGTGCAGGTAGCAGGACTTATGGAACTACGGTATATACCATTTATAAATATAATGATGATGAATGGTATATCTGTGCAGGCAACAGAACTTATGGGACTACGGTATATACCATTTATAAATATAATGATGATAAATGGTATATCTGTGCAGGTAACAGAACTTATGGAACTACAGTATATACCATTTATAAGTATAATGATGATAGATGGTGCATATATGCAGGCGATAACATATATTAAAAGCATGAAATAACCATGCTTCAGGTTACACTCCTGCCCAACTATCTATGCTAACCATACTATCCTGCACACGGTATATATCGGATACGGCCACACGAGGCTCGATGCGGATAGATTGTATAGCTTGCACTAGTGTATCCTCCTTGCTGGCGCGGACATTTTGTCCGTGTCTTGTTCGAAGAGCAATCGTTCTTTTTGCTGCGCAACACACAGACGGGACGTCTGCGCGAGCGAAGCAATCCGGAAGAAAGAACCACAAAACGCCAAAAAATTTCCTTGTGAATTTAAACCATCGGATGAAAAGGATAGTCTATATTTGTAAAGCGCCCCTCTTAATCTCTCCACAAAGGGGAGAAACAGGACTAAAAGCGAACGATTATGAATGTAATCTTTTCATATATAAAGGCAAAACTTCCCCTATGGGGGGCGGGGGGCTTACTGATCCTTTGCATTGGTTTATCCGCCTGCGGAGACGATAACCCGTACACGCCCGAACCGACTCCGCCGACGCCAACACCAAACCCTAATCCACCGACACCGAAGGAAAATATCGTCTTTACCCTCGATGGCAACCTCATCCGTGCGGGAAAGGGGACGACAGGCGATGCGGTTTTTAATATCGATGGGGACTATATCCGTGCGGGAAGCAGCAAAACCGGGGATATTGTCTTTAACCTGGACGACAAACTGATACGTGCCGGCAGCAGCAAGACAGGCTACGTGGTCTTCAACATAGACAACAACTACCTGCGGGCGGGCGCTTCCGCCACAGGTGATATTGTCTATAATGTGGATGGAGAGTATGTAAGAGTCGGGAAGGGTACGATGACTACTCAATTATATAATATGGAATTTATAAATTGGTCTGATGGCTTACATTCAGGTGAAATATATGCAGGAAGCACTTTGTTATATAGAATGGAATTTATAAATTGGTCTGATGGCTTACATTCAGGTAAAATATATGCAGGAAACACTTTGTTATATAGAATGGAATTTGTGAATTGGTCTGATGGCTTACATTCAGGTAAAGTATATAGAGAATAGCTGGGTACTATCGCCCCAGCTAAATAACTCTTACACTCCTGCCCAACCATCTACACTTACCATGCTATCCTGCACACGGTATATATCGGATACGGCCACACGAGGCTCGATGCGAATAGATTGTATAGCTTGCACTAGTGTATCCTCCTTGCTGGCGCGGACATTTTGTCCGTGTCTTGTTCGAAGAGCAATCGTTCTTTTTGCTGCGCAACACACAGACGGGACGTCTGCGCGAGCGAAGCAATCCGGAAGAAAGAACCACAAAACGCCAAAAAATTTCCTTGTGAATTTAAACCATCGGATGAAAAGGATAGTCTATATTTGTAAAGCGCCCCTCTTAATCTCCACAAAGGGGAGAAACAGGACTAAAAGCGAACGAGTATGAATGTAATCTTTTCATATATAAAGGCTAAACTTCCCCTATGGGGGGCGGGGGGCTTACTGATCCTTTGCATTGGTTTATCCGCCTGTGGCGACGATAACCCGTACACGCCCGAACCGACTCCGCCGACGCCAATACCAAACCCTAATCCACCGACACCGAAGGAAAATATCGTCTTTACCCTCGATGGCAACCTCATACGTGCGGGAAAGGGGACGACAGGCGATGCGGTCTTTAATATCGATGGGGACTATATCCGTGCGGGGAGCAGCAAATCGGGTGACATTGTTTTTAACCTGGACGATAAGCTGATACGTGCCGGAAGCAGCAAGGCCGGCGATGTGGTCTTCAACATAGACAACAACTACCTGCGGGCGGGCGCTTCCGCCACAGGTGATATTGTCTATAATGTGGATGGAGAGTATGTAAGAGGGGGAAAGGGGAAAGGAACCACTAAATTATATGACCTCTATTTCAGTTCTTTCTCAGGAAACTTGCTCAATGGTACTGTATATGCAGGAACCACTAAATTATATGACCTCTATTTCAGTTCTTTCTCAGGAAACTTGCTCAATGGTACTGTATATGCAGGAAATACTAAATTATATGACCTCTACTTCAGTTCTTTCTCAGGAAACTTGCTTAATGGTACTGTATATGCAGGAAATACTAAATTATATGACCTCTATTTTAGTTCTTTCTCAGGAGACTTGCTCAATGGGACTGTATACGCAGGAAATACTAAATTATATGACCTCTATTTTAGTTCTTTCTCAGGAGACTTACTCAATGGGACTGCATATCTATGATAAAAGATTCTTAGTAAAATTAGCTTCAAACGCCTGCCCAACCATCAACGCTAACCATACTATCCTGCACACGGTATATATCGGATACGGCCACACGAGGCTCGATGCGAATAGATTGTATAGCTTGCACTAGTGTTTCATTATCGATATTCGCTGTCGGTTCTGCGATGGGTAGCTGTCCGCCGTTTTGCATCATGCGACTAAAAGCCGGTTCAAATCCTCGGGATGAGCGGGCAAAGAAAGAATCGAGATCGGCAGGTTTCAGTTCTCTGCGTTCAGAATTTATATAACGTACCAATCGTAAATTCTTGCTGGTAGATTCACGGTTAACCACATACTCTCCGCCCTCTACTTCCATATTTGTGCCCTCGATGCGCATACCGCCCTGCGCATGTCGCTTTCCACGGAGGAGACCGCCATCTGCGAATTTGGCAAGCTGCTTGGTCATAATTCCTATTTGCACAGCTCCGGCAGCACCTACTATGGCTGCCAGTGCAATATTGAAAGGAAAAGGGTATGCACCAAGCGTTTTAGTTACCCCCTGAGCAACACTTGCCGTAGAATCTGCTATATTCTTCATTAGTGCAACTTTACGGTTTAGTTTATCTATTTTTTCTTGTTCGGCTTCTTTCTTAGCTTTCTTTGCTCGTAGTTCACGCTCTTTCCTTTCTATCTCTTGTTTTTCACTAAGCATTCCATCATAGGTCTTCTGCTCCTCATCTTTCCGTTTCTTCCCTTGCTGGCGCGGACATTTTGTCCGTGTCTTGTTCGAAGAGCAATCGTTCTTTTTGCTGCGCAACACACAGACGGGACGTCTGCGCGAGCGAAGTAATTTACCAAATCCATCTATGTTATCTTTGATCTGAGGAGCTAACCCTTTAAAAAAATTAGTCCCATCCTGCATAAGATTATTAAATTCACTAATTATAGGAATACCTTTTTTTGCTTGTATCGGGATTTCATCGATAGTATCTTTAAGCGCTTTGTAATTCTTTACACCATCTGTCAGTTCTTTATTAAACTTGTCTAATCCTCTTGATTGTACATCAATTATAAATCCTTTTTTCTTCGGGTCTTGCATAGCGTTTTATTGTATAGATAAACAACTTCAAATTTGGTTTAATAAAAAAAGCCCGAAAAAAATCGGGCTTTTAAATATCATGAAAACTTATTTTTAAATATAGCACTTAAGTACCTCAGACTTGTATAATTGTAATGCATCGTATCAGTCACGTGAGTAAGATCTTTATCTAAAAGAAAGAAAACGTTATATTTCTGACCTTTTGCTTTATAGGTATGGAGAACAGAGTAACCCAAAAATTGTTTGCTGTTTTTTAATGAATGATGCCTATACATAGCTTCTGCATACATTTTCTTATAGACTTTGATCTTTTCCTCCAACTCTACAATTCCTTTCAGTCTAGAATTATTTATCCAATCATATGAGGCTGTCTTATTTTCCTCATATATTTCTCTATAGCTATCTAATTGTTTTTGCGAATGGCGAATTAGTACAGGAGCAGCTTCTATTTCTTTTTTAAAAAACTCTATCTCTTCGATTGTTTTTCTCGAATAATTTAATGTATCAAGATATGATATATCTATGGTTTCATAACTATCTCCGTAAGAATGTTTCATCCAGTCTTTTACAACCTTTTCTGCTTTTTCCTGAGGGCTTTTGTACCAAAGTTTGTAGCCAATTAGTGCAACCAAGATAGCCAACACAATGTAGTTCTTTTTCATAGTCTGCTATTATTATCTTCGAGCCATAAAGATAAACTTAAAATCAAGACAATTTAATATTTCCTGTCTTTAGTTTTTAACAAAATCCCTTGCTGGCGCGGACATTTTGTCCGTGTCTTGTTCGAAGAGCAATCGTTCTTTTTGCTACCAACACACAGACGAGACGTCTGCGCGAGCGGGAGCCTCTATTTTCAATTTCATAGTTTTTTCTGCCATAATACTTTTTATCTTATAGATAAAGAATTATTAATCCGATAATTTAAACCAGATATTAGTTTTTTAGTCTTATCTTTATATAAAGAATAATATTAAATACTATGAAAAGATATTTATTGATAATTGGATTATTACTTCTCAGTATTGTTTCTATTAATTGCCAAGAAAATTCCTCCGATAAAAGTCTGTTTAATAATATTTTTGAAGTATTTGAAGGCAGAGGAGTAGCAGCTCCGGTTTACACCATTAGACCTGACAGAGAGAACTTTGAAGTATTTGAAGGTAGAGGAGTAGCAGCTCCGGTTTACACCATTAGACCTGACAGAGAGAACTTTGAAGTATTTGAAGGTAGAGGAGTAGCAGCTCCGGTTTACACCATTAGACCGGACAGAGAGAACTTTGAAATATTTGAAGGCAGAGGAGTAGCAGCTCCAGTTTACACGATTAGACCTGACGGAGAGAATTTTGAAGTATTTGAAGGCAGAGGAGTAGCAGCTCCGGTTTACACGATTAGACCTAAATAGCCCCCTTGCTGGCGCGGACATTTTGTCCGTGTCTTGTTCGAAGAGCAATCGTTCTTTTTGCTACCAACACACAGACGAGACGTCTGCGCGAGCGGGGTTCTTCATGTCTGCCATAATGTGTTTTATATTATAGATAAAGAAATTGTTTTCCGATTAAACTATTCAAAGATTAAAAAGTCTTATATTTATAAGCATAATAACACCAAATTATGAGATACATTATTCCGTTTTTTCTCCTATTGACTTTGCTGTTCACTGTCAATTGCGTGGGTGATGATGATATTTATAATTCGTCTTCCGGTACTAGAACCATTTATAGGATAAAGCTATATGGGGATACTTACTATGTAGAAGATTATTCTTCCAATAAAACGATTTATCAGATAAAACTGTATGGAGATACTTACTATGTTGATGATGATTCTTCCGGTAAAACCATTTATAGGATAAAGCTGTATGGAGATACTTACTATGTTGAGGAGTATTCCTCGGGTAAAACCATTTATAGGATAAAGCTGTATGGAGATACTTACTATGTTGAGGAGTATTCTTCGGGTAAAACCATTTATAGGATAAAGCTGTATGGAGATACTTACTATGTCGAGGAATATTAAATTCCGGATTTAATCCCTTGCTGGCGCGGACATTTTGTCCGTGTCTTGTTCGAAGAGCAATCGTTCTTTTTGCTACCAACACACAGACGAGACGTCTGCGCGAGCGGGGAAAAGAATTATTAATCCGGTAATTTAAACCATACGTTAATTTTTTAGTCTTATCTTTATAAACTTAATAACACCAAACTATGAGACACATTATCCGTTTTTTTTTCATGTTGACACTGTTATTTACTGTCAATTGTCTGGGTGATAATATTTATAAATCATCTTCCGGTAGTAGAACCATTTATCAGATAAAGCTGTATGGAGATACTTACGATGTTAAGGATTATTCTTCCAATAAAACGATTTATCAGATAAAGCTGTACGGAGATACTTACTATGTTAAGGATTATTCTTCCAATAAAACGATTTATCTGATAAAGCTGTATGGAGATACTTACGATGTTAAGGATTATTCTTCCAATAAAACGATTTATCAGATAAAGCTGTACGGAGATACTTACTATGTTAAGGATTATTCTTCCAATAAAACGATTTATCAAATAAAGCTGTATGGAGATACTTACGATGTTAAGGATTATTCTTCCAATAAAACGATTTATCAAATAAAGTAATATGGAGACAGTTACCCCCCGCTACCGCACGATTGCATCGTGTGGCGATTAAATAAGCCACGCGAAAGATTCGCGCGGTAGCGAAGAGCGAAAGAATATCACTTAGCGTTGTAAATATCGGAATACCGGTACTTCATTTCGAGGCGGAAAAGCTCGTCCTTCGAATTGGGTTTTATCGTCAGGTCGTCCACAATCACGTATCGTTTTGTGGATAGTTCGTACACAGCTTTCGAGGCGCTCAGTTCGCGCAGCCACTCTGTCACCTCGCGGGTAATGGGCATGGTCTGCACCGAGAATTGCTCTTCCACATCCTTACTGAATACGGCTTCCAACTCGCTGCTGACAGTCTTGTCGGGCGTATGCGTTTTGAAGATGGTGTTGGTCTTCGTCTTAAATTCCGATTGGTCTGTCCCCGCGAAGTTGAAACTGCTCCATCCTCCCAGCGAATTGAGGAACGCAAAGTCGTTGACCTTGTGCAAACACGATGGCAGTATCCTGAACCGCAACGGCTCGGTCACTGCAATGTAATTGTCCTCGTCGGGCAGCGAGCGCGACAGGCAGGCTTCCACCCGTCCGGCATTCGGATATTCGCTTATTGCCCCGTCGATGTCCAGGCGGATGGTATTCACGGCATGGAAGAGGTGCTTCGGTTGGGTGTGCATCACCTTTTCGGCAAGGAAACGTCCCGACTGGCTGAGGATACGGTACGTAATGGCAAGATTTCCCCCTGCCTCGTTGTCGTGACCGGCATCGGAAAGCAGGAAGTTGAAATACTGTGTCTGCCCTTTGATGTGAAACAGCGCGGGCTGGTTCGTAAGCGGTTTTGCTTTCGTATCTTCCGAGGTGTCGTAAACATAGGCCGACAGGTCGTTCGTTTCAAGATTGCGTCGATAGCCGCTGACAAGGTATAATACATCGGAATAGTAAAAGAGCGAATTTTCGTAATGGGTTCTGGTCGATATCAGTCTTTTAGCCGCGAACCGGAAATCGCGGACTGTACCGGTATCGAACCACAGGTGTTCTTCGTTCAGGAACCGGCGTGAATAATCTTTACTCTCCAGTATATTGACATTGAACCACAGAGGATTATTGGCATAAGACTTGGTCAGGGTAGTGGCAAGCGAGCCCATATTTTCGCCATCAGGCATACTGTCCGTTCCGGGAAATACGCCTGTGTCTTTATACAGTTCCAAATGCAATTCCACGGGGCTATGGCCCTCGGAGAAGGAATCTGAATCGGCAACAGTGGAAGGATCACCTGAAAGCGAAAAAAAACGTTCGTTCCCTTTAACCGTAAATGCATACTTCTTACCTCCGCCTTTCGACTTGAGATGAAGGGATTCTCCCAATGATAAAGCTCCGTGAGAATCCTTGATGAGAGATTGGTTCAATTCAAAATTATCTCTTATAAATTCATTTTGCATCAGGCAGTTTTTGAGGCTTTCAACCGTTTTCTCCCTGTAATATTGCCATCCGGCGGCATATTGGCTTATAGTACCTATGTAAAACACTCCCGGCCCGATTTTGTCAAGGTCGGACGTTCCCTCAAATTTATGTTCTGTCCCTGTATTTTCTTCTATTATGGAAAACGCGGATACGTTCTCATATATTTTTATACCGTGCACGTCGCTCCTGATGAATGTATAGCCGCAATTATAGAAATTCAGGTCAATATCTATCAGAGTTTGTGCATTCTCCATTGCCTCGAACTCTGCAAAATTCGGATTGGAGGACAGAGAAAATTTGGCAGGTCCGGTTACTTTGGCTATATCTTTAAGTTCTTCTATAAAATATCCCATGATTGTTTAATTTGAAAATGAGTTAATTTGAAAATTTGCCAATTTGCAAATTCGAAAATGGCGCAAAGCGATAAAAGTTAATTTGCTAATTTGCTAATTTAAAAACGTTCGTCATTGCTTCGAATAGTTTGTCGTACCACTCGTTTTCGAAGCTGTTTTCTATTTCGCGTTCGAGGGTTGCCAGCACAGGACGGCCTTCTATGCCGTCGCGTTTGATGGCATTGGCTATGGCAAAGAGCGTACTGTTATCGGTGGAAATGCCACGCGACTGCGCCCACTCTTTCAATGCGCTGATGGGCGGCATCTTACCCGGACGGCGGCCTTTTTCGATGTAGTCGATGTAGTTGTTGAATAAAAGCTCTATCACCACATTGTCGCCATTGTTGCCGAAGCTGATACGGGAACCCACATCTTTTACCAGAGCGCTGTCCTTCAGGGTGTTTCTTCCCGTTTTGCTGTTCACCCCGGCACTGTCGTTATCGAGGACAAACTGAGCCAGGGCCATCATGTCGCGGCTTATCTCTTCGATTACTTTTAACACATGATCATTCATATGATAATAATTTTGATTTTAATTGCCATATGGAACTCGCGTGATTTTTATTATCATGGACTTTAGTGATTTGACAAAAATCATGCTTCGTTTCATTTTCTTGTTTTTAGATCAAATACAGGAAACTTGTCTGTAAACACTTCGCAGGTGTTGGCAGGAGAAATGTCGAAGCTTCTCAGTGGGTTTGCTTCTTCAAACCGCTTGCCGGCATCGAATTGTTCGTCTATCAGGCACAAATTTTGCATGTTGGCTTGCGTCATATTGACGGAAAAACGGCATCCGCAGGCATTATCGTCGTAGTAGTTGCTCAGCGTCAAATAATTCCAGTCGGGTTGTATGCTGACGCCCAGTTCATTGCCGTGTTTCTTTATCCGTTCGATGATATTCAGCCCAACGGAAAAAGCAAGGCTCTGCAACTCCGCGACCGTGTGTTCCTTGCCGGGCAAAAAAAGAATAGAAAAATTAACCGAATTGGAGAATACATTGCCCCGGTTATACCCTGTCAAAGGATCTTCGAGCCACAAGAGAGGATAAAAGTCTTTGCCGCTACCGAGTTCGTAGTTACGTTCGTAATAAAAGGCTTTCAGCGATTTGTGCTGTTGTGCCTGTGTGTAAAAAATGTCGATTATACTGTTTATCATAATTAATTAATTTGAAAATTCGTCAATTAGCAAATTTGAAAATAACGACTTTGCCGCTTCGCGCAATTATCAAATTTTCAAATTATCAAATTGGCTAATTGGCATAGAATAGATAAACTTTTACAATCTTCATGAAAACAGTAAAAATGATGTAACATTTTTCGGATTGATACGTTATATAATTATTGGACATTTAAAAAAGTAACGTTATGAAAAAAGTAGTTAGTCTTTTTATTATTTCATTATTCAGCTTGTCTGTATTTTCACAAACTCCCGGCAAAACAATTCTGGACGATATACAAAAACTATATAATGCCGCAGGTGCTGCCGCAGGGAATAAGGATTATAAAAAAGCTATCGTTATTTACGACTCGCTGATCAGCTACTACAACCATCTGCCGGACAAGGATAAGGGAGCAGTTTCTCCTTTCCTCGGTTCGGTTTATTATAATAACGCTTGCTCCCACAGCCTTTTGAACAATAGCGAAAAAGCATTGGATAACTTCGAAAAAGCAATAGAATATAAATGGAACGACTACGCACATACGCTTCAAGATTCTGATCTGGATAACATCCGGAACGAAAAACGGTTTAAAGACGCGATACTGGAACTGAAAAAGATAGGGGATTTTACGCAAGTGCTAAAAGATGCGAACGGCTACAGTAACGAATTACCCAAACAAAAAATAGAGTTTACATACCTTGAGGCATCCAATCCGAATCTGGTACGTGTCCGCCAACATTTCAACCTCGACAGCATTGCAGGCAAGGGTGATGAAATATCGCAGATAAAAAATCTGATGACATGGGTTCACAACCGTGTCAGGCACGATGGAAGTTCTTTCAACCCATCTTCGAGAAACGCAATCGATATAGTGAAAGTATGCGATGCTGAAAACAGGGGAGTTAACTGCCGTATGATGGCAACAATGCTCAACGAATGCTATCTGGCAATGGGTTTCAAGTCACGGTTTATCACTTGCATGCCTAAAGAATATATCTCCGATTGCCATGTTATCAACTCCGTATATTCCAAAACGCTGAACAAATGGTTATGGATGGATCCTACATTCAACGCCTATGTGAGCGACGAAAAGGGCAACCTGCTCAGTATAGCCGAAGTAAGGGAACACTTGCGCGCCGATAAGCCGTTGGTACTGAACGAAGATGCCAACTGGAACAATCAGAGTAAGCAGACAAAGGAGTATTATCTGGATTCGTATATGGCTAAAAACCTTTACTGGCTGACGTCTCCTCTACATAACGGGTATAATGTAGAGACAGCCGGAACTACCAATGGTTATCTTAACTTATATCCTGTGGGTTACACGCCCGATCCTGTCAGGAACGATTATAGTACGACAAATGATAAGGTGTTTTGGGAGGAGTGATCAATTTGATAATTTGAAAATGAGTAAATTTGAAAATGGATTTACCGCCTGCGCAATTTTCAAATTTTCAAATTGATTAATTTTCAAATCATCTCCGTATCTGTTTCTCAAACTTGTACTGGTCTTCTTCGGCACGCGACTTGTCTATGCGGTAAAGGAGGAATCCGAAAACTTCGACAACTGTTTTTTCAGTGATCGTACTAAACAGATATATCTTATCCTCTGCCAGATCGGCAATAGTTTTATACCACCCCCATTTATTACAAAAGTCTCGGTATCCCTTAGAAACCGGTTTGCCTGATCCACCACCGTTGAATAGTGGTTCAAAATCTCGTCGGATCTTCTCTTTTTGAGTAAAAAAAAACCTATCAACGGCAGCACCTTATCGCAGGTCAGGTTGCGAAACATCGTTTGCCGTTCTTCGGCCAGGTCGGAGTTGTACTTCTCACCGGCAGGACGGCAAAGTACAGCCAGCATTTCCGATAATTTGCTAATGCTTTCGCTGCCGATAATGCTTTCAATATCTACCCATTCGCCCAGGGTAAGCTTGTCCGAGAAGGATACGAAATAATCTTTGCCACCGATGCTCACTTTATTGCACGGTTCGGGCTCCGGGTCAAAAACGAAACGGATAGCTTCGGTGATAATGTCAAATACCTGTGCCGGAGCTTCGAGCAGCACATTGGCCTCTACGTTGCATACATCGGCCACAAAACGGACATATTCCTGTTTGGTCTCAGGCTTCTGCGCGTTCCATCTCTCATAATCAGCCAGTTTTACCTCATGCCAGCCTTCGGGAATAACAATTGACGTGTTCTCAAATTCAAGTTTTATCATATGTTCTAAAATTATCTAAGTAACTTATAGATAATTTGGCGGGGAAAGGATGAGGGGGGAACATCGAAATGAAATTTATCTATATAAAACGATAAAATCTCTCAAAAATACATTTTATAGATATTTTACAGAAAAAATAAATATATTACGAGATTTATTCGTTTTATTTGTAGTATAAACCTAAAATGAACAAAATTTATGTTGATTAGATTTAATGTTTCTAATTTTTTGTCGTTTGACGAAGAAACTGAATTTAACATGTTGGCAGCAAAGTCGCTGAGAACTCACAAAGAACATGTATATTCTGTAAAAAAGAACTTAGATGTTTTAAAAGCCTCTGCTATATATGGAGCAAATGGTGCAGGAAAATCGAATTTGATAAAAGCGATAAGAAACTTAAAAGAAATCGTAACTAATGGTGTGGTTTCTTCTGATATTACCAATAAAAAATTTAGAATAAAGTCTGAAAATAAAAATAAGCCTATCTATCATGAGATAGAATTTTCTATAAATAAACAGATTTATACTTATGGTATAAGTTTTGACAATGATATTGTTCTCGATGAATGGCTATATGAAACGGGTACAGCTAAGGCTAAGATGATATTTGAGAGAACTCATTCTAAAAGTAAAAAACATCCAATAATTAAGGTTGCAGACAAATACGTTCAATCGGAGAGAGCTAAAATGCGTATTTCTATAATGGAGGAAGATATTCTCAAGCAGAACCAACTGCTTATATCACAGAACAGCACTCTTAAGATTGATGAGATTAATGATGTTTTGGAATGGATTCAAAAAAAATTGATTATTATCTTTCCTAGCACAACGAATGAAAATATTGCAGCAATCTTGTACAAAAATGATATTTTCAGGAATTTTTCTGAAACGACCTTGAAATCATTTGATACAGGAATTGATGCTCTTGAACTTAAAAGCGAGCCATTGGATGAATATCTTACTAAAAGTCGAACGATAAAGATGAATGATTTAGATGGATTGAAGAAGCATCTAGATAAAGGAAAAATGGCAAAACTATCTCCTTTTAACTCTTTAACAATGGCAATAAAGGAAGAGAATAAATACATGGTTAAAAAATTCTTAATGAACCATAAAGATGTGCCTTTTGGAACAGAAGAAGAATCAGACGGAACAAGACGCTTGATAGATTTTATTCCTTTACTTTTCTCGGTTCTAAACCAAGAAATCACCTACATTATCGACGAAATAGACCGCAGCCTGCACCCATCTCTGTTGCACATACTTATCAAAAAAATAATGGATGACAATACAACTAAGGGACAATTAATATTCACAACTCACGAATCAAGCTTACTTAACTGTAAAATCTTCCGGTCAGATGAAATCTGGTTTGCTGAAAAAAACAAAACGACTCAGAGCACAGAACTATATACGCTTAACGAATTTAAACCACGCCCAGACCTCGATATAGAAAAAGGATATTTAAACGGACGTTTTGGAGCTATTCCTTTTTTATCTAAATTAGAAGATCTAAACTGGCATGAACAATGAGTGGATTCAAAGTAAGAGGATACGACAGGGAAGCCTCCGCAAAGAAAAGAGATTACAGTTTGTTTGCCATAGTATGTGAAGGTACAGTTCGTGAACCCGAATATTTTCGTCCCTTTATGAATAGTATCGACAAACTTAAGGTTGATATAATAGAGGACAAAGATGGCAAACGAGGCTCTGCTCCTAAGAAACTATTAGAACGAGCTAAAGAATATATTACAGAAGTTGGTTTGTCTGAAAAAGACGGGGACACACTCTGGTTTATTGTAGATGTCGATAAATGGCCAAGAGAGCAGCTCGAAGAACTAAATGAATATTGTTTGAATATAAAGAATTGGAATGTTGTAGTAAGTAATCCTTGCTTTGAAATATGGTTGTTGTACCATAAGCGTACAGACTTGAATACTTATGACTGCTCGTCATCGAATAAGGCCAAACAAACACTTCACACCATAGAACCGGGAGGATATTTTTATCTGGAGTATCTTCCTTTGCTCCCGGAAGCTGTAAAGAATGCGAAAGCAAAGGACACGAATAAAACACATTACATGCCTAATCCGAAAGAAACGAAAGTTTATCTTTTGGGTGAAGCCTTATTAGATAAAATGGGTAAACCAAGATTTAATATATTTGCATCTAAATTTTTACCTACTTTAAAACTTCAAATAAAGAAGAAATAAACCCAGCTTGCCCAAATTCATGCTATCACCTCTGCTTACGGCTGTTACCGACCTGATTATAAACTATTGAATTGATAAACAATAATATATGATATATTGAAATCTTCCGACCACTCCTGGTGATTAGCTCCCTTTATTTATTCCTCTACTCTGGTGCAATAAGACCATCTCTCCTTTTCATCTATAATTCCTTTATATTTCAACTTAGTTCCTTCTATTTCATATATCTGTATAGCAGGCACAAAACTAAAAGCTTTATCGTTAATTATATATTTAATCCCAATTGATTCTTTTTTATATAACCCATTTGGATAAAACACCACATTATATGCTATAAAATCTTCTGAGAAATATATCCCTCTTTCCGTATCCCAATCGAACCTCCACAACCCCTGTATCGGATTATACATTCCTTTATAAGTAGCATAATGAGGATCATTCGGATCATTCCAGTCACCGCCCCATACGAATTTCTCGGGTTCGTCATCATCACTACCACCACAAGCCGAGAAAGCAAACGATAAGCTAAGCAACAGAAATATAGACAGTATTTTCTTCATAATCGGTCTTGGTTTAGTTTTTAGTTTGTATGCTGCAAAGATAAAGTATTTTGTTTAGCAAAAGATACAAAAAGGACTTATAGTTAAGGCAACTCTCAGATTTATATTTCTCTCTGGATTGCTCCGTTCCTATTGGCTCCGCCGATTACTTCGTAATTCAGGATGACAAAGAATTACTTGCCTTTTTGGGGGTTGATATATCCAACAGGGTTTCGGGGCTTGGATTCAGTTACAACTTTCTGCTTTTTAGCCAATTCGGCAAGGGCGATGTATATTTCATCAAAAGCATTTTGGTTATCTTCACTCAGGTCATTTATCGCCCTGAGGTTTTCTTCGCTTTGTTCTTCAAGTGCTTTTACATGTTGCCAAAGGTTTTCTATCTCTTTTGATGTAGCAGCATGTTGCAGTAAATAATTCCGCACAGTGACGAAAACCCGCATAATATTGATATTTACTTCAATAGCTATATCACTATTGAGTAACCCCGAAAGCATTGCAACACCCTGTTCCGTAAAGGCATAGGGAAGATATTTATCACCTCTGTGTTTGCGGTTTGAACTCATCACAGTTTGTGACGAGTTGGAGTCATTTTGGGAACTCATCACAATTTGTGATTTCAATTTTTCCCATTCTTCTTTTTCCAATTGGAACATAAAATCAGATGGAAATCGCTTCATATTGCGCTTAACCGACTGATTTAATGTTCTTGTTTCTACCTGATACATTTCTGCCAAGTCGAAATCCAGCATTACCTTACATCCGCGTATCTCGTATATTTTGCTTTGGATGATTGAGAGTTCCATGTGTTAGTTCTATTTTTCTGTCGGACATAAAGGTAAAAATAATAGTCGGAAACGCAAGTACATTTTTCCGTCCGCTCAGACTTCCGAGTCTTATTTTCGCGCACTATCCCTAATTTCACTAAAGCCTTTCCACTAATCTTAATGTAAAATACTATCTTTATAGGAAATTTTCAGAAAAGGTAAAACCACAGAGAAACACAGAGTTTTCACAGAGTAGATATGTTTATAGAAAGAGATTTAACGGAAAGAATTTTAAGATGTGCTTATACTGTTCATACAGAACTCGGACCGGGACTTTTGGAAAGTGCCTATGAAGCATGCCTTTTTTACGAACTGCAACAAAACGGACTAATTGTAGAAAGACAAGTTGAGCTTCCTGTTGAATATAAAGGTATAGAAATAGAAGCCGGATATAGAATAGACCTGCTTATTGAAAATAAAGTTATTTTAGAACTAAAAGCTGTGGAAGAATTTAAAGACATTCACACCGCCCAACTATTGACTTACCTCAAGTTGGCAGAATGTAAAATAGGTTATTTAATAAATTTTAATGTTAAATCGCTGAGAACAGGAATTAAGAGATTTGTAATGTAAAAACTCTGTGCCTCCTCCGTGTTACTCTGTGGTTTAAAGAATAAGGCTAAAAAATAAAAACTATGAAACACCTCTATCTCATTATCCTGCTGCTGTTTGCCACTGGCTTGCAAACGGAAGCATGCACCACCGCGATCGTTTCGGGAAAATATACCGCCAACGGTCGTCCTTTGCTCTATAAACACAGGGACACAGGCTCGTTGCAAAACAAACTGATGCACTTTACCGACGGCAAATACAGCTATGTAGGCATCGTCAATAGTAGCGACAAAGATGGTAAAGAAGTCTGGGGAGGCTACAACTCGGCGGGCTTTGCCATTATGAACTCGGCTTCGTACAACATCAATCCTACCAACGAAGGGAATGAAGAGCGCGAAGGTATCGTCATGAAAATGGCTTTGCAACGTTGCGCCACGCTTGCCGACTTTGAGAAGTTGCTCGCCGGGCTGCCCAAGCCCATGCAATTGAGCGCCAACTTCGGCGTGATAGACGCACAGGGAGGCTGCGCTTACTACGAAACCAACGACATAGGCTATAAGAAATTCGATGCCAACGACCTGTCCACCGCACCGATGGGATACATTATCCGTACCAATTATTCCTTTTCGGGCGATAGGGAACGGGACATGGGGCTGAGCCGCTATCAGTCCGCTTCCGGCTTGTTTTATAAGGCATCCCTGGCAAACGGTCTGTCTTACAGGTTCTTGCTTCAGGACGTATCGCGTTGCCTTACTCACGGCATCACTGGCGTTGACCTGTACAGCATCATGCCCGAAAACGGCGATAAACCGGTATATTATCCGTTCCGCGACTTCATTCCCCGTTATTCTACCTCATCGGTTATTGTGGTGCAGGGAATAAAAGACAAAGAACCTGTGCAGCAGACTACCATGTGGACAATACTTGGCTCGCCACTGACCACTCCGGCTATACCTATATGGTTGAATGAAAATAAGATATATCCATCGACCATGCTTGCCGGCGAAACAGGCAACGCCAAAATATGTGATTGGTCATTGGAGTTAAAGAAACGATTATTCCCTATTGAAAGGGGCGAAGGCAAGGATTACATCGATCTGTCGGCACTCGTATCAAAGGACAAAGAAGGCGTTTTACAGCGGATTTCAGGCATAGAAAATCAAATTTTCGATTATTCGGAAAAGGCCATTAAAGAATGGGGCGGAAATGGCTATACAAAAGAGGATTTAAAAAGCTTTTATGAAGAAATTGGCAAGAAACTGGAGGAATATTTCAATTTGTGATATTATGTTCGCTTTTATAAATATTTACATCGGGGAAAAGCTTCGTCATTGCAAACGGAGAGAAGAATAAACTGGATTGCTTCAGGTAAACCCTCGCAATGACGAGAGAAGAGTAAGACACGTCAAAAGAAAAACAAAAGGGGACTTCGTCATTGCGAACGGAGTGAAGAATAAACTGGATTGCTTCGGGTAAACCCTCGCAATGACGAGAGAAGAGTAAGACACGTCAAAAGAAAAACAAAAGGGGACTTCGTCATTGCGAACGGAGTGAAGCAATCCAGAGGATGATAACTGGATTGCTTCAGGTAAACCTTCGCAATGACGAGAGAAGAAAAAAGCAGGAAAAAACAAAAAAGAGGACTTCGTCATTGCGAACGAAGTGAAGCAATCCAGAAAACAAAAAATTAGTGGAAAGAGGAGGCTGTGTATACATTATGACTAACCAACGAAACGGAACACTATATATTGGTGTTACTTCTCGATTGATTGAGCGTGTTCAGGAACATAAGACTCGTATACATACTCAAAGTTTTACTTCAAAATATGGATGTACTATGTTGGTGTATTATAACGTTTTTAGTTCGATAGAAGAAGCTATAGCTGAAGAAAAACGAATAAAAGCAGGCAGTCGTTCCAAAAAGTTGAAATTGATAGAACAAATAAATCCTGAATGGAAGGATTTATGGAACGAAATAAAAGAATGGTAACTTCGTCATTGCGAACAGAGGGAAGAATAAACTGGATTGCTTCAGGTAAACCTTCGCAATGACGAGAGAAGAGTAAGACACGTCAAAAGAAAAACAAAAGAGGACTTCGTCATTGCGAACGAAGTGAAGCAATCCAGAGGATGATAACTGGATTGCTTCAGGTAAACCTTCGCAATGACGAGAAAGAAAAAAGCAGAAAAAACAAAAAAGGGGACTTCGTCATTGCGAACGAAGTGAAGCAATCCAGAGGATGATAACTGGATTGCTTCAGGTAAACCTTCGCAATGACGGGACAGAAAGAAAATATAAAACAAAAATAACTTTAACCTAAAATAACAACCAAAGACATGACATTGTACGACATCGCAATCATCGGCGGAGGCCCTGCCGGATACACGGCAGCAGAGAGAGCTTCGGCCGGAGGACTGAAAACCATCTTGTTCGAAAAGAACGCCTTAGGCGGAGTGTGCCTCAATGAGGGCTGCATTCCCACAAAGACGCTTTTGTATTCTGCCAAAACGCTCGACAATATAAAAAACTCGGCAAAGTACGGCGTCTCGGTAGAAGGTGAAGCAACCTTCGACCTACCCAAAATCATTGCCCGCAAACAAAAAACGGTTCGCAAGCTGGTAGCCGGCATCAAACAAAAGCTGGCGGCGCACGACGTGACGGTCGTAACAGGCGAGGCGGTAATAGATGGCGAGGACGGCGAACGCAATATCCTGATCTCTTGCAACGGCGAAACCATCACTGCCGCCAAAGTATTGCTTTGCACAGGATCGGAAACCATCGTTCCGCCGATCAAAGGGCTGGAAGGAAGCGATTACTGGACATCGAAAGAGGCTCTCGACAACAAGGAACTGCCCGAATCGCTCGCCATCATCGGCGGAGGCGTTATCGGCGTGGAGTTTGCTTCGTTCTTCAACAGTTTGGGCGTAAAGGTGAATGTCATAGAAATGCTTCCGGAGATACTCGGCGCGATGGACAAAGAACTGTCGGCAATGCTCCGCGCCGAATATGCGAAGAAAGGAATCAACTTCCATCTCGATACCAAAGTAGTGGAGATAAGGGGTAAGGAAGTGATCATCGAAAAAGACGGCGAACAATCGACTATCCCTGCATCCCGGATATTGCTGAGTACAGGCCGCCGCCCCGTAACGGCAAACCTCAGTCTCGACAAGCTCGGAATAGAGCTGTTCCGCAACGGCGTGAAGACTGACGGACAAATGCGTACATCGCACCCGAACGTATATGCCTGTGGCGATATTACCGGATATTCTCTTTTGGCACATACGGCTGTACGTGAGGGAGAAGTGGCTGTCAACAATATTTTGGGTAAAAAGGACAACATGAGCTACAAGGCTATTCCGGGAGTAGTTTATACCAATCCCGAAATAGTAGGCGTAGGACAGACCGAAGAAGAACTTACTACGAAAGGAATCGCATACTCGGTATTGAAGCTGCCGATGGCCTATTCGGGACGCTTTGTTGCCGAAAACGAAATGGGCAACGGCGTGTGCAAGCTAATCGTAAGCGAAGACCAAAAGATAATCGGCTGCCATATGCTGGGTAATCCGGCATCGGAACTGGTCGTCATTGCAGGAATAGCTATTGAGAAAGAATACACTGTGGATGAGTTCCGCAAGATCGTATTCCCTCACCCTACTGTGGGCGAGATTTTACATGAGGCGTTGTTTGCGTAAAACGGAATAAAAGAGAAAAGGGCTGTCCCAAAAGTATTTTCTTATATCTATTTACATACGCTACGCTCCTGTGACCGTTGATTGTCATGTTGAATTGCAAATCGGCGGAGCCAACAGGAGTGAAATATCTCTTTTCCTGAGGAATGAGATCCTTCGTTGCGCTCAGGATGACAAATAGGATAACACTTTGATAGTGTAATTTTACTTTTGGGACAGCCTCTTTCTTTATTCTTTGTAAAATAGATTCTTTATTTCAATACCTCGTCAATTTTAGCTTTCATCGCTTCGCCGCGAAGTTCACGGGCTACGATTGTACCATCGGGGCCGATGAGGATAATATGCGGAATACCATTTATACCATACAGAGTGGTAGGTATTTCTTTCGCATCTAAGATCTGAGGCCATGTCATGCCGTCTTCCTCGATAGCTTTCCTGGTCTTGTCCACTTCATCCCAAACCACAACGCCCAACAGTTCGAATTTATCGCCCTTATGCTTTGCATAAATTTCTTTCAGGTTAGGGCCTTCGGCACGGCACGGGCCGCACCAGCTTGCCCAGAAGTCTACCAATACATATTTGCCTTTTCCGGCATAGTCCGACAACGATTTCTTGGTTCCGTCGGGCTGATCGATGGTAAAGTCTACGAATTTCTGTCCTGCGGCTGTTACCTTCAGAGCATTATTGCGATCTATCAGACGAGTAACCATAGGCAGAGACGCAACACTCTTGTCCAGTTTGGCAAATATTGTATCCATTTGCCCTATACGATACGACATTGACATATCGCTTGCCACAATGGCGCCAATTATATTGTTTGCATTCTTATCGAAGGATTTCTCCAATTGGGCGGCATATCTCGGAGACCATGAAACTTCATCTATACTGTCGAAGGTTTTTCTCATCTGAGCTTCGTCTTTTATCTTTTCTTTCAGGTCTTTGTACAGATCGGAACGCTCTTTATACAGATCAGACATCCCTTTGTTGTAAGCCACCAATGCTTCGTTGAGTGCAGTACCCGAAGCGCTGCGTTCTTTCAGATCGGCGATAATATTGCCGTCCTCGAGTATAAGATTGGCGTAGTTGCGTTCGATACTGATTCGGGCATACTTCGCGCTGTCTGCCGTTCCTTTAAACAGGAATTTGTTGCCGGCTACTACCGTACTGTCTATTGCTTTGCGTGTATTATAATCGTAAAGATAAGCTTTCTTTCCGTTCAGGGCATCGTCTGCAACTCCTTCTACCGTGTACGACTGTGCTTTAATGCCGGAAGCAACAGTAAGCAAACCTATTGCCGTTGTTAAAAAAAATCGGGTTACTCTTTTCATCGCTGTATGTTAATTGATTAATATCATACAAATATAAAAAACAATTTCAGGAAACAATGTTTCAATCAAGAATGCTTTTCTTTTTATCCGGTTAAACACCTAAATTGTTATTAATGCCAATCAGCAGTTAAAGTTATTGCTGTAATGTAAAAGCGTTCGGTTATTTTCATACTTTTCTTCTGCGCGCAATCACAGATTGCTTGCGTTCTCAACATATGCTCATCACTGCCGCGCCCTGCGAAACTTATGCGCAAGAAGCTGACGCACGACAAGCGGCTGCCTTGTCTGGCTTTAGCCGCGCCGTTAGCTTCAAGTACGGGGTACCCATAGGACGAAGAAGGCGTTAAAAACAAAAACGTGTTTGAGCTTATCAAATGATTCGTATACTACAAAACCCGGAGCGAGTTTTTTTGTTTAGCCTTTAAGTCCGTTATGGGTCGGACGTTGAAGCGGGGCGCAAAAGCGTTTTTGGTTCCTTTTGCGGCTTTGGGCAAAAGGGACGCAAGCAATCTGTGATTGCGCGCAGAAGAAAAGGATGAAAATAATCGAACAATTAATTACATACACTTCGTTCCTGTGATTCCTATGATTATTAATTCAACTACTGATTCACATTATTAACAAAATATTTTTGGAAAACAAAAACAAATAATTACTTCTGTGTCTCGAAAGTGCCCTTGCAATATTGTCTAACAAGCATTGTGATCTGCACTATAAAAAGTATCAAAAACCTGGACTTCTGAAAAGATGCTCTAGGTTTATTTTTTTATATTACTTTATCACCGGCTTTTTTGTAACGAGGGCATCCTATGTGATGAGGGTGAAGCAATACGGACACAACGTGTACGAATCGGGAGTGAGAAGGGAATAAAAAATAATTGTATCTTCGTAATCGGAAACAATTAGTTTATGACAAACGACCATATAAAGAAAGCGGGTAAATTTATCTACAAGTACAAGTTTACCATTCTTTCGCTGATATACATCGGGCTAATAGCATTTCTGCCTATCAGGTTCGCGCCCAGCATACCAATGGCATTGCATGTACTGTCGTTTCTCTTTTTGCTGAACATTCTGGCAAAGACGAAATACACCCTTGCATTTACGCTGGTATTGGCGTATATACTTACTTTCAACGCCTATTTTGCATTCGTCTTGGGTACAGATGTATCGCTCGAAGTAATGGCTTCCATCTTCGAGACCCATGCCGCCGAGGCCGCCAGTATGCTCAAAAAAATATGGTTGCCCGCTATCGTGGCTTTTGCTGCGACCTCTGCCCTATTGGTATTTGCCGAAAAGGAATTGAAAGAAGCTAAATTCTCACGTAAATATTCTATAATCGTCCTGTTGGCTTATTTGTTGGCTATTCTCCCTATCATCTGCTACAAACGGATAAAGTATGAATATCAGGAAGAACTCTTTCTAGAATTTCCTGTACGGGTAGGGCAAGACAAGGTGAATATGTATGCCCCTGTGCTTTACGGCAATATAGCCACCATTGTAGCCTACCGGGAAGAAATGAACCTGCTGCGTGAATTTGCACAGGCTGAAAAAAAGCTGCCCGAAGGAATTGTATATAGCGATACCATACAGGTTCCGCAAAAAATATATCTGGTAATAGGCGAAAGCGCCTACCGCAAACATTTGTCGCTATACGGATATGCCGTGAAAACGACTCCGTTCCTCGATAGCCTTTCACTTGCCGAACCGCCTGTGATGAGGCGCTACGACGGCATAGCGGCGGCTCCCTTTACACGCAATGTATTGCGGATGGCTCTGTCGTTTGCCTCGCCACGCGACATGAAGCCTTTCTACGAAGAAAAAACATTGATAAATCTTGCCAACGACGCGGGTTACGATACGTATTGGATATCGAACCAGGGGGCTTCGGGCATACAGGATTCTTATTTGGGATATCTGGCTGCGAGCACAAAAGAAGCCATCTTTACGCAAGGGGGCTATCTGGCGAACGATGATTTTGACCTGATTCCTCTACTCAAAGGGGTGCACAATGGCAGTCGCAAGCAGTTTTTCGTTATTCATCTGGTAGGCAGTCACAACGATTATTCTGACCGCTACGATGCCGAAGATGCACAAGCCATACCGGGCGACAAGTCCCTGAAAAACGAGTACGACCGTTCGATCCATCATACCGACAGGGTTTTGCGGGAGATTTACAAGGTGATGCAACAGGATTCTACAGCGGTGTTCCTGCATTTTTCCGATCATGGCGAGATATTGGGCAAAGGTCACGGTCCCTGGAAAAACGGCGTGGCTCAGTTCGATATTCCGTTGCTGACTATCAACCGGAATGCCCAACAGATAAACAACGTAATGACAAAATACCTCGATCCGAAAACGAAGCTTATCAACAATTCGAGCACGATATACGTTTTGGCGGAAATGATGGGTTACATCATCCCTCAAAAATACGTGGAGCAATCGATCGAAGACGGCCGTTATGTACGCCATGCCGACCAAAGCTATTCGCCGTATGCGGATGTGAAGGAGGATTAGTTAATTTGAAAATTTGGAAATTTGAAAATGGCGCGAAGCGACAAAAAGGCTAATGTACTAATTGGCTAATTGGCACATTTTCAAATTGGCATATTTAACTCATTTCATTACCTTTGTAGGCAACAAAAATACAGATGGCAGATAATCTCAAGCGAAAAACAAGTTTAGCCCTTTTCTGGAGTTTCGTGGACAAGGGCGGGCAGCAAGTTATCCAACTTGTTTTCTTTTATATTCTCTCCCGTCTGATAGCCAAAGACGAAATAGGCGTCGTAGGGGTGCTCGCCTTGTTTACCGCCGTTGCCAACCTGTTGCAGGACAGCGGATTTTCGTCTGCCCTTATCCGCAAAAAAGAGGTAAGCCCGCAGGAATATACTTCGGTCTTCTATTTTAATATCTCGATAAGTATTTTTATCTACATCGTTTTCTTTCTGGCGGCTCCTGCTATTAGCTGGTATTACGAAAAACCGGTATTGACAAACCTTTCGCGCTTTATTTTCCTTGCTTTCGTATTCAATGCCTTTGCCACCATACAGAATGTAAACCTGATAAAAAAGCTCGATTTTAAGTCCAACACCCGCATCACTCTCTTTGCAGGGTGCATATCGGGATTGGTAGCCATCGCGATGGCATACTACGGGTTCGGAGTATGGAGCCTCGCCGCTCAACAGGTATTACAGGCTTTCCTGCGAAGTTCGTTACTTTGGATGTTCGTCAAATGGCGTCCCGAAGGAGGATACAGGCATGTGCACATTCGCGAGATGTCGTCTTTCAGCCTGAAACTGCTGCTAACAGCATTGCTCAATCAGGTATGTTCCAATATATTTCCGCTTATCATCGGTAAACGGTTCTCTTTTGAGCAGGTGGCTGCTTATGGACAGGGTAACAAGCTGACCAGCACACCACAGTCGATAATCAGCGAAGGAATAAAAAGTGTGGCTTATCCCTTGCTTACCAACGTGGGCGAGGAAGGAACCAGAGGCAAGAAGGTATTCCGCAAAATAGTACGCATCACGGCATTTATTTCCTTTCCGGTGGGCTTATTGCTTATTGTTTTGGCAAAGCCGGTAGTCGCGTTCTATCTGCCCAAAGAATGGGGCGATGTAGTTCCTATCCTGCAAATACTGGCAGTAGGCGGGGCTGTTTATCCGCTCTACGGACTTGTCTCCTCGCTGCTCCAATACAAAGGAAAATCGGGGATGATGCTACGGATCGAAGTTTTCCGCAACATATTGCTGCTCCTGTCCATCCTCATCAGCATCAAATACGGTGTTGTGGGTTTGGTCGCAGGAATCAGCCTGGTAAATCTCGTAGCCTTTTGCGTCGGAATATACATTTCGGGCAAAACGATATTGTACACACTGAAAGAAGTATTTCTGGACGTTGCTCCTTATATGGCTATTGCCGGCATATCGTTTCTGCCGTTACTATTCCTCAACAAGTTGGGAATCGAAAATATGTACCTTCTGTTTGCCGTTCCGCTAGTTCTGGGCAGTTTTTTATATCTGCTTATTGTAAAATTGCTGGGATCGGTAGTATTGCAGGAGACAATAGATTTTGTAAAACAATCTTTTAAGAAATCATGCTAAAAACGTTGCAACTTATATTTGGAATATACCCCCGCCGCATCATGCGAAGCGTGAAAGCGATACCGTGGTACAGACGAACGAAAAAAGAATTTGCCCGACAAACAAAAGATTCGGGCATGCCTTTTCCATTGACTAAGAGTTATCCTTGTCTGCGTGATAAGGATGAAGACGGTGGCAATGCATCGGGACATTATTTCCATCAGGATTTGCTGGTGGCGCAACATATTTTTAAAGCTGATCCGGCGAGGCATGTCGATATAGGTTCGCGCATCGACGGCTTTGTATCTCATGTGGCATCGTTTCGCGAAATAGAAGTGATAGATATCCGTCCTTTAGATAGCGAATTGCCCAATATTAAGTTTGTACAGGCAGATATGATGAATCCTGTAGGCGAACACCTGGAAGGCTATGCAGATTCGGTGTCTTCGCTCCATGCCACAGAACATTTCGGGCTAGGCAGGTACGGCGACCCTATCGATGCAGAGGGGCACCTGAAAGGCCTTGTTAATATTTATAATATTTTACAACCCGGAGGAACGCTCTATTTTTCCGTTCCTATTGGCCCTCAGCGGGTCGAATTTAATGCGCACAGAGTTTTCTCGGTACGCTATCTGCTTGATTACTTTGAAGATAAATATAGCTTGCTGTCTTTTTCGTTTGTAGACGACAGGGGCGATATCCATCGCAATATTGAGTTAGATGAACAGAAAACAGCCGACAACTGCGGATGTAACTATGGATGTGGTATATTTATTCTGAAAAAGAAATGAAAATGAGCTGATAGCTATTAGCTAACAGCCGCATTATATAAAAACCAGATGGTAACAGTACTATTATCAGGAGGATTAGGGAACCAGATGTTCCAATACGCGGCGGCAAAGGCGTTGGCAAAACGGCTGAATACGTCTGCGGCAATAGACCTCTACCCCCTGACAAAGAAAACACATGCCACTATCCGTCGCTACGAACTGGGGATTTTCAATACAGACGCACCTATCGTATCTACCCTCAGGGGGAGGATGCTGACAAAGGCGCGCCCTTACGTTCAGAAGCACAGAGCATTCTTCCGGCGTTTCGGACTGTTCACCGACACCTATGCTATTCTTTATCAACCTGCATTCGACTCCCTGAAAGGAAGTGTTACTCTGTCGGGCTATTTCCAAAACGAAAAATACTTTAAAGGCGCTGAAGCCGATATTCGCGACGCTTTTACCTTTCGCCATCCCTTGGAGGGGAAGAACAAACATGTCGCAGGACTCCTTACCGCCACAGAATCTGTATCGATACACATCCGCCGGGGCGATTATGTGCAAAATGCAAACGTAGCGTCCAACTTCATTACTTGCGACGCGTCGTACTACGAAAAGGCTGTTACGTATCTGTGCGAAAAAGTAAGCAATCCGTCTTTCTATATATTCTCCGATGATTTTGATTGGGTAAAAGAAAATCTTAATTTTGGAAATCATCCCGTATCGTTCGTCGATTGGAACAGGGGAAACAAAAGCTACATCGACATGCAGCTGATGAGCCTTTGTAAGCACAATATCACAGCCAACAGCAGTTTTAGTTGGTGGGGAGCCTGGCTCAATGCCAATCCTGATAAGATTGTTGTTTGCCCCGATAAATGGTTTCGGGAGGAGAAGAAAAACGCCATGCTGAAAGATTTTTATCCCGAAGGATGGAAGATGATATAAAGCCAATAGCCTTTAGCTAATAGCTATAAATTAATTTAACGATTTAATATTTAAATATTTAAACATTGAATTTTTAAATCATTTAGTTGCTAAAAGCTAACGGCTAAGAGCTAAAAGCTATAAAAGAATTATGACAAAAGTTTCCATATTAATGCCGGTCTACAATGCAGAGCAATATCTTGCCCAGGCAATAGACAGTATCCTGAACCAGACGTTCAAGGATTGGGAACTGATTATTATAAACGATGGTTCTACCGACAGTAGCGAGACCATTATATCCCGCTACAAGGACAATCGTATCTACTACTACAAGAATCCCGAAAACCTGAAACTTATAAAAACCCTGAACAAGGGGATCGATTATTGCCACGGGAAATATATAGCCCGCATGGATGCCGACGATTTCAGTTTTCCTGAAAGGCTGGAATATCAGGTCGAGTTTTTGGACAACAATCACGATTATGTGATGTGTGGAACAAACGCCATTGTGATAGATGGGAATTTCAATAAGACCGGTAAAATACGCAATCTGCCGGACGACAATCTACTTCAGGTCAATCTTCTGTTTTCGCCGCCGTTTATTCATCCCAGCGTAATGATCCGCCGCGAAGTTCTTCAAAAAAACCGTTACGATGAGGATTACAAGCATGTGGAAGATTACGAATTATGGTGCCGCGTAGCACGGCAGGGCAAGGTGGCAAACCTGCAAAAAGACCTGCTGGCTTACCGTTGGCACGATACCAATGTATCGGTGCTGAACAATCAGTTGCAGGAGGAAATGAAAGACAGGATTATCCGCGAACAGCTAAAAAGACTGGATATAGAGCCTACCGACGAGGAACTTTATTGTCATAAGATCACATTCAGGCTCTACGCTTTGGGACGGAAGCAGGATATTTCCGTACAACAATCCGAAGCTGTTTCGGCATGGTTTGAAAAGCTGCTTCGCCAAAACAAAAAGATAAAAAGATACGACCGGGATGATTTTAAAGCTTTCCTATGGGCACGATGGGCAGTGCTGTGCATCTCACAAAAAAGATATTCAAAAATATTCTCGCCGGCTTTTGCCTCATACCATCCGGACGTACTGTCACAATTATTTGAACTGTTTTTTTTCTTGAAAAATAAATAATGGAAGAGAATCTGAAAGAGATATATAACCCCGAAGGATCGGAACTAAGGACATTGCAACTCAAAATGCTCGATATACTGATTACCGTAACCGACATTTGCGACCGTCACAACCTGCCGTATTGGATAAGCGGAGGAACACTGTTGGGTGCAGTCCGGCATGGAGGATTCATCCCTTGGGATGATGATATAGACATCGAACTGCTTCGTCCTGATTATCAGAAATTGCTCAAAATATTGCCGAAGGAGCTACCCGGTAACCTGTATCTGCAAACCCCAAAAGAGAAATCGTACCGGCTATTGTTTTCCAAAGTCAGAGACAGAAATTCCATCGTTTATTCCGAAGAGGAAGATATGGCAAGTTATAAGGAAAAAGGCATATTCATCGACATTTTTTCGGAAGAAAGAAGCTACCGTTGGCTCAAAAACATTGTCGATTTCTTCTATGGAAGGGCTTTTCGCCGATTGAAGCGTGGACGTCCTTTTCATTCATTAAAATATTTCTACGAATATACTACGTCGTTAGCGCTCTACCCTATCGGCATTCTGCTGATATGGATTGCCCGTGGCATTTGCGCCATCACCAAGCCCGGCAATATTCTGCACAGCTACGGCATCGGCAACTCTACCAACCACAATGCCCGGTACATGTTTCCGGTAAGTAAGGTAGTATTCGAAGGTCGTGAGTTCTCCGCGCCGAAAGATGCAGACACTTATCTGACAAAGCAGTACGGAAACTATATGTCTATCCCTGCGAAAGATAATAGGCCTAGCCACTTTATGAAAGTAGAGTATCTTGGTAAGTAGTTAGTAGTAAGTAGTAAGTAGTAAGTAGTTAGCTTATAGTCTTTTATCACTTCGCGCCATTTTAACTACACTTCGTTCCGTTGAACGTTGTTTCACATTTTCAAATTGGCTCATTTTCAAATTGGCACATTGGCACATTGGCAAATTAGTTTTACTTTTGTAAGTAGAAAAAAGACAAACAATGAAAACGAGCATGAATAGCGATTCACCAAAGTCTATGATAATTTTGTCATGCGAGTTTCCATACCACCATTAAAAACAAAATTATCGTATGAAACAAACGCTACTTACTATATTTACAATATTCTCAGGATTCCTGACAGGGCAAACCCTTAACATCGGGGTGATTACCGATATGCACTACCTGTCGGAAAAGCTGATGGATGGCGGTTATGCCGTAGACAACTACGTATTTGCCGGCGGTAGGAACATAAAAGACGTACCTGCCGTGCTGGATAAAGTGATCGACGAATATCTGCACAGCAACATCGAAGTGCTGCTCATATGCGGTGATATGACCAAAGACGGTGAAAAGCAAAGCCATACCGACTTTGTAAAGAAGCTGAAACCATTGCAGGATAAAGGAGTCCGCATATTTGCCATTCCGGGAAACCACGACATTAATATACCTAATGCGGTAGAGTTCAGAGGGAATAAAACCTTTCCCGTGCCGAACGTTTCGCCCAAAGAATTTAGTGACATATACGCAAGCTGCGGTTACAAGGGCGCGCTAAAATATGATGCCTCATCGCTGAGTTACGTGGCTGCGCTCAATAGTAAAACATGGCTGCTGGCAATAGATGCCGCCAAATATACCGACGGGGCCTCTTCGTCGGGACGCATATTGCCCGAAACGGAAAAGTGGATTGTGGACGTGCTCTACGAAGCCCGTGAAAAAGGTATTCAGGTGATAGGCATGATGCATTGGGGACTGACCGAACACATTATGTATCAGTCGGTAGTGTTTGGAGACTATCTGGTTGGGGATTGGGAAAGACTGAGAACCTTGTTTGCCGACAAGGGTATGAAAGCTGTATTTACGGGGCATTTCCATGCCAACGACATCACGGCTTTTACTTCCGGCGAGGGAAATACCATTTATGATATAGAGACAGGCACATTGGCAGCCTACCCGTTTGCCTATCGCTTTGTAGAACTGGATGCGGAAGGAATGAATATTACGACCAAAAATGTGACATCTATTCCCTCGAATCCCAATCTGGCAGCCGATAGCAAAAAGCTGATACGCCAATTGGCACATAAACAGGCAGAGGGTAAACTCAAAAAGATGAACCCGGACTTTCCGGCTGAAATATCAGCCCGTTTTGCCGAAGTATTGGCACAAATATTTGTACTCCATGCCGGTGGCGACGAGCAGATGGACGATCACCTGAAACAGTTGATACAAAATCTGGCTCTGGCTTTGGGGAATCCGGATGAGGATATGGACGAAATGCAGCTCGATTTTCCTCCTGCCGACAATAATACTTATTTGCCAATTTGAAAATGTGCCAATTTGAAAATTTGAAACAACGTTCAACGGAACGAAGTGTAGTTAAAATGGCGCAAAGCGACAAAAAGGCTAACTACTTACTACTTACTGAAAATATATGCTACAACTATCTCTATATAATGTTAATATATCAATAAATCTACCACTATGAAAGCGTATATATTTTTGCTAATATGTGTTTTAGGTATTTCCTGTAAATCAAGGAATGATAAACCAAAAATATATTTCTCCGATGTGGAAAATTTTTGGATAGCATATGACAGCCTTACTGATACAAACGATAGTATCGCTGTAATTCAGGCATTGTATTTCGACAAAGCAAGTAAAGGACTATCAGAATTTTTTAAAGTCAGACCAATGTTTACTCCAAGTGCTTATGTAGAATCGATAAGAAAACACCCCAAATTTTGGCAGTCGGTAAGAAGCCGCACCGAAAAAATAAAAAATGAAGTCGAAAGTATCGACAAAGCTTTCTCTAAAATAAAAGAAATATATCCTACATTCAATATTCCTGAAATCTATTTTTTAATAAGCCCTATTGGAACAGGAGGAACAACTTCTCTTGATAACAAAATGTTATTATTAGGAGCCGAAATAGTTATGGCAGATTCAACCGTAAGTAAAATAGAATTTGACAGTCCTTTAAATAACATCATAGGTACAATCAATGTTCCTCTATACGTTATCCATGAATCAATCCATACAGCACAAAACACAGAAAATGAATCCAGTGTATTAATAGAAACTCTAATGGAAGGTTCTGCTGAATTTATTTCATGTTATATCCTAAACAAGCCATTCAGAGAGAAAAAATATAATTTTGGCTACGAGAACGAATGTATGTTATGGAATGAAATGAAATTAGATATGGAAAAAGATTCCAACTTTGATAAATGGTTTGGTAATTATTATTCAAATCCTCATCCCGATATGGGATATTTTATAGGATATAGAATAATTGAATCTTATTATAATCTTAAAGAGAATAAGGCCGAAGCTTTGATTAAAATAATAGAACTAAATAATCCGAACGAAATATTATCAGAAAGTAAATACAACGGAAATTGCAATTAACTAATTACCTAAAATACAAGATGCTACAACTATCTCTATATCCCGATCTGATAGAAGCCGGATGCGACGAGGCCGGACGCGGTTGTCTGGC
Source organism: Dysgonomonas reticulitermitis (assembly GCF_054601275.1). Classification (NCBI taxonomy): domain Bacteria; kingdom Pseudomonadati; phylum Bacteroidota; class Bacteroidia; order Bacteroidales; family Dysgonomonadaceae; genus Dysgonomonas; species Dysgonomonas reticulitermitis. The sequence goes on from NZ_BAAHWU010000001.1 coordinate 141,606, forward strand.
TGGGCCTGTTTTTGCGGCGGCAGTCATATTACCCGACGATTTCGAATGTGAGGAACTGAACGACTCGAAACAATTGAGCGAGAAAGTCCGCTACAAGCTTCGCCCCTTTATCGAAGAAAAGGCTTTGGCATGGGCGGTCGGCATTGTGGATCAAAAGGAAATAGACGAAATAAATATACTCAACGCATCCTTTCTGGCAATGCAGCGCGCTGTGGCTTCGCTAAAGATAAGGCCACAACATCTGCTGATAGACGGCAACCGCTTCCGCAAATACGAAGACATACCTCATACCTGCGTAGTGAAGGGTGACGCCAAATTGCTGCCCATAGCAGCGGCATCGGTGCTGGCGAAGACATACAGGGACGACTTCATGCTGAAAATAGCAGAAGAACATCCTCTTTACGACTGGAAGAATAATAAGGGCTATCCGACACAAAAGCATCGCGATGCCGTATGCAGATACGGCGCTACGCCCTACCACAGGCTAAGCTTTAACCTGAAAGAAAAGCAACTGAAACTGGATTTTTGAGGAAATGAGTAAAACGATGGTTAAGATTTCATCTGGATTGCTTCGTCAGCTAACGCCTCCTCGCAATGACGCATAAAGCCAATACTTTACGTCATTGAGAGACATATTTTCTCTTCTCGTCATTGCGAACGAAGTGAAGCAATCCAGGGTATTGATTATTAATGGATTGCTTCGAGCAAAGCTCTCAATGACGGGCGTTAAGATATTGAATAGTCTTTCATCAACTCTTGAGGGTAACCGTCATGATAGCAAATATACAATATTACAGAGATGGAAAAGGGCAAGAAGCACGATATTCCAAAGAATCCATAATATATTATCTTATGAGAAAGGCTATTCTCGTCGTAAGGATTTAAAGCGCAATCTATATCCATAAAAAAGGTGTATAATAAATTTGCAACTCCCATCATGATAAGATATGCGATTCCCTGAAAAAACATTGTAAATAGAGTTACTTCAAAGTATGGAGCAGGAATCAATATACTGCCTATAATGCAATAGGAAATAAAACCTAGAAGTCCAGCTATTACCAGAGCAATGTTGTATTTTCGCCGATGGCTTTTCCACCACTCTCTTGTCCTAAATTCTTCATTCACCATATACGGAAACAAAACACCTACTTGGCAGCGCCTTCAGCCACTTTCTCAAACAAAACCGCTTCTTTTGCCCTTGCCTTTTTTACAGATTCTTCATCTTGAGGATTGATTCCGTATTTTACAGGAGCAGGTATCGTGAGTTTTGTACCTAAGGGTACATTATTGACATTCTTTATTTTGCCTTTATTTTCTTCGTAAATGTATACCCAGAAAGACTTATTTCCGTAATATTTCAACGCTATATTTCGCAATGTATGTCCGGGCTGTATAGTTTCCACACCTATGGCTCCATTTGCCGATGCCTGCGGAGTAACAGCTTCAGCCGGCTTAACAGGTGGCGGTGGCGGAGCTTGCATATCCCTGCCACGGTCTTTCAACAAAGGATTCGGTTCTTGCACATCTTTTTTTACTGCATCCTGCTTTGGCGCGAGAGTATCCATAAGAATAACGTCAACTTGAGGCTTCGGAACAGGAGCTTCTGCTACCTGCATATTATTTTCGCTATCGGATGTAGCTTTGTCGAAATACGAAACTATCTCCTGAAAATACAATCCTCCTACAACAAATCCGGCTATAATGAGGAAAATGAAGAATGCAAGAGTGATATACCGCTTGCGTATACCCTTTCTTTTTGGGACTATGTCTTCGTAGACAAGGTCGCCGTCTTCATCATCAATCATTTTACTTGCCAACTTTTTATCTTTTAGCTTGTCTTCTTTTATTACCAAAAGTATGTCTTCTATATTTACATTGTGCGATGCAGCCTCTTCTTCTATCTTAGCGATGATGTCCTCCGGAACGTATTTGCTTGCAGGCTCAATTATTTTTTCTTCTGTTGCAGACTCTGGTTCAGCAACTTCGTCCGCAAGTTCTTCTACGACTTCTTCTTCCGGTATGCCAGTATTTATAATTCCAACAGATTGAGTAGCTGTTTCAGATATATTTTCAGTGATTTCTTCTTCTATGGTTACATCTTCTTCAACCTCTTCGCCTTTTTCTTCCTCAATTTCGCTTTCTATATTATCAAAAGTCACGCCCTCCTCAAGCACAACACTCTCGAAGTGTGCAAACGGACGGTTCACAGACTCTTTCAGCAATTTATCGGGATTGAAGCTCAGCTTGTAATGCGCGGCTATTTCAATGGCCTCTCCGGTATTTACATCCACACTCTTGCGCGCATTTACTTTTACAAGCTTGAAAGTACCGAAGTCTTTAATCTTTACAGATTCGTTAGCCTCTATATTTTCCGTAACTACAGCAATAAGCTCCCGCAAGAAAGCTTCCGCGTCTTTCTTGGTTATTTCCTGTTTTTTAGCCAGAAGATCTATTAAATCCTGGAGGCTGAGACGTTCATCCATTGACCTCTAATTTTTTAAGGTTATCTTTTATGCTCTGACAGGGACGAAAAGCCAGCGTTATTTTAGGAGGGACAAGGAAACGTTGTTTCGATACAGGATTTACCGATATGCGCTCTCCTTTTTTCTTCGTTTCGAACTGGCCAAAACCTTGTATATTAATGGTATTGCCTTCTTCGAGATTGCTGCTTATAACAGATACCGCCGACTCCAGCACTTCAGTTGCCTGGCGCTGTGTCCAGCCTAAACGTTTGGCAAGGGTAGCCACTAATTCCTGATTTGTCATAATTCATATTTTAAAAGCTGTTAGCCATTAGCCGATAGCTGTTAGTAACGCAAGCGACAAAAAAGCTAATAGCTAACGGCTAACGGCTATCAGCTGTTAACTATTGCTTATTTCTCCAAAAAGGTCAAACGGATGCGCATCGGTAACGCGAACATCGTAATATTCTCCAATATTAAGAATTTTATTTTTCTTTACCAACACTTCGGGGTCAATTTCCGGCGAATCGTACTCAGTGCGGCCGATATAATAATCAGCATCCTCTCTGTCTATAATCACTTTCAGGGTTTTACCTATTTTCGCTTCGTTTATTTCGAGCGCTATACGTTCCTGTACGGCCATCAGTTCGTCCATGCGCTCTTGCTTCACAGCATCGGATATACTGTCTTTATAGTTATCGTAGGCGTATGTTCCATCCTCGTGCGAATAAGGGAAAGCCCCCATACGTTCGAAGCGTACATCTTTTACAAACCGGAGCAGTTCGTCAAAATCTTTCTGAGTTTCGCCGGGATGCCCCACCATTAGCGTTGTGCGCAGATGTATTCCGGGTACTTCTTCCCGGATGCGCTTCATCAGGTCGTATGTCTCTTGTCTGGAAATATTGCGGCGCATCTTGGTCAACATATTGTCGCTGATGTGCTGCAAGGCTATATCGAGGTATTTGCACACGTTGTCGTTTTCGCGCATTACCCTCAACAGGTCGTAAGGGAAATGAGCGGGATAGGCATAATGCAGGCGAATCCACTCCACGCCGGGTATCTTAGCAATACGTTCGATGAGTTCGGGCAATTTAGCGGTCTTGTAATTGTCGAGCCCATAGAACGATAAGTCCTGCGCTATTACCTGAAATTCTTTTACTCCGTTGGCTACCAGATGGCGGACTTCTTCCTCTATCTCTTCTATCGGGCGCGACTGGTGTTTGCCTGTCATGATAGGGATAGAACAATAAGAACAGGTGCGGTTGCAGCCTTCCGATATTTTGAGGTAGGCATAATGTTTCGGCGTGGTGATGCTGCGTTCCAAAGCAAGGTCTTGTTTGAAGGTCTTGCCCAGATCGGAGATCAGCGCCTTCCATCCGAATTTGCCGTAAAAATTATCTACTTCGGGTATTTCTGTCCTGAGTTCATCCATGTACCTCTCGGTAAGGCAACCCATTACAAACAGTTTACTAAGCTTGCGCTCTTTCTTGGCTTCGGCAAATTCGAGGATCATATTGATCGACTCTTCTTTGGCATCGCCTATAAATCCGCAAGTATTGATTACAACTATTTCGCCTTCCGACTTGTCGGGATCGTGCTTTACGGTGTATCCGTTAGCCAGAAGTTGTTTCATGAGCAGCTCGGAATCCACCAAATTTTTGGAGCATCCGAGTGTTATAACGTCTATTCTGTTTTTCTTCATTAAATTTTTACCAGTGTCTCCCGTTTCTCAGGATTTGCAATCAGGAATGATCGGAAGATTTCAATATATCATATATTATTGTTTATCTATTCAATAGTTTATAATCAGGTCGGTAAATATATTCTATGACACTGAGGCTCACTGAGCAGACACGGAGAAACACTGAGTTTTTTTTAGTCTCAGTGAACCTCAGTGCCTGCTCAGTGTTTCTCAGTGTAACTGTTTTTTTTTGATAAAATAAGTTGCAATTGACTGATAGTTAATAACATAAAATCTTCCGCCCATTCCTGATTGTAAATCCGAAAGAACGAAAGACCAATTTTCATATGTATAAAGCCAGATTTTTTCAATATCGTCAAGGGCTTCTTTACTTATTGTACAAGAAGACATTATTTCAAATATTTAGCATGAAGCTTTTCCAAATGTTTTACCCCGTCAAAATTTCTTACAATCTCACTTTTTTCTCCTTTTTTCAGTTCGTTCACAAGGGCTTTTTCCCGATTTTCCTCTTGCTCAAAACATCGTAAAGCCGCCCTGATAACTTCACTTACAGAATTATACTTTCCGGAAGCAATTTGTTCATTGATGAAATTTTCAAAATATTCGCCCAACAAGATGGATGTATTTCGTGCCATGACTTTTTCTAACAAATATACCAATTATTGGTATACGATCAAAATGTTTTTAAAGAATTTACCCACCAAACAGGCTGTCGACAAATTCTTTGCGGCGGAATACCTGCAAATCGTCGATACCCTCTCCTAAACCTATATATTTAACAGGAATTTTAAATTGGTCTGATATGCCGATCACAACACCGCCTTTGGCCGTGCCGTCGAGCTTGGTAATAGCCAACGCTGTAACGTCTGTTGCAGCTGTAAACTGGGTCGCCTGCTCAAATGCATTTTGTCCGGTAGAGCCGTCGAGTACGAGAAGCACTTCGTGTGGAGCGCCCGGAACAATTTTGTTCATAACGTTCTTTATCTTGGTCAGCTCGTTCATCAACCCCACCTTGTTGTGAAGACGTCCTGCCGTATCGATAATAACCACATCGGCATTGTTCGACTTGGCAGAGCTCAGTGTATCGAATGCAACGGATGCCGGGTCGGAACCCATCGACTGTTTTACAACAGGCACGCCTACACGCTCGCCCCAGATAACCAATTGTTCTACGGCAGCGGCGCGGAATGTATCGGCAGCGCCAAGATAGATCGATTTACCGGCTTTCTTGAACTGATTGGCCAGCTTGCCTATTGTCGTCGTCTTGCCCACACCGTTTACACCTACCACCATGATTACATACGGCGAAGGTTGGCCTTCCAGCGAGAAGTCTTCCATATCACCCGTATTGTTTTCGGTGAGCAGTTGGGCAATCTCATCGCGAAGTATGGTGTTAAGCTCTTCGGCGCTCACGTATTTGTCTTTAGCTACACGGTCTTCGATGCGCTCTATGATTTTCAGCGTGGTATTTACACCAACATCCGATGTAATCAGGACTTCCTCCAGGTCGTCGAGCACATCTTCGTCTACCTTCGATTTTCCGGCTACGACGCGCGACAGTTTAGAGAACATCGACTCTTTGGTCTTTTCGAGTCCCTTATCTAAAGTTTCTTTTTTTTGTTTCGAGAAAAAGTCAAATAATCCCATGATAGTTTAATTCTTTTTGATTTATTCCTGGCAAAACAATTGCCTTGTGCAATCTTGTAAATATCTTTATTAATGGCCTTGTACAAAGCTACAAAATGGATAATAAAAAACCTCCCTGCATGAGAATGAAGGAGGTGTTTTAGATATTTTTAACAAGATTATTTTGCGAAATAATCTTTTACGGCTTCATTAGGAACCATTTCTTCTTTAAATGTGTAAGCGCCTGTTTTAGGAGACTTTACCATTTTAATTACTTTTGCATAGTTACGACCATCTTTAGCAGATGGATCACGGTAACCCGCTACTGTCTTCTTTGCCATGGTTTATATTGTTTTACTTAATTTCTTTGTGAACAGTCATTTTTCTAAGAATCGGGTTGTATTTTTTCAACTCAAGTCTTTCTGTTGTATTCTTTCTGTTTTTTGTAGTAATGTAACGGGATGTACCCGGCATACCACTTTCTTTGTGCTCTGTGCACTCGAGGATCACTTGTATCCTGTTTCCTTTTGCTTTCTTAGCCATTTCTCTTTCCTCCTGAAATTATGCGTTCAAATAACCTGCTTCCGCCGCTTTTTTAAGCGCGGCATCCAACCCTATTTTATTGATTGTACGAAGCCCGTTAGCTGAAACGTTTAGGCTGATCCAACAATCTTCTTCTACCCAGTAGAATTTTTTAGTAAAAAGATTGACGTTAAATTTTCTCTTAGTCCTTTTATTAGAGTGAGAAACGTTATTGCCAACCATAGCTTTCTTTCCTGTAATTTGACAAATCTTGGACATTGCTATCGTATTTTTTATGTTTATTTTTCTATATTCGTGTGCAAAATCGGGATGCAAATTTAGTTATATTTTTCAAACCTACAAATATTTATCACGTTAAAGTTTTGTTTATTTTTCATTTGACAGAACAAAAAGATGTAAAGTCTTAGAGGGTTACTCATTTTTGATTACTTTTGTCAAGTTCATAAACAGAATAAGCAAAACTAAACAAATTAGACAATCCTAAATGCTTTTTAATAGCTATATTTTTATCGTTTTATTAATCATAACCTTTGGACTATACTATATACCTAAGCTGGGAAAACTTCAGATCCCAATCCTTATTATATCTAGTCTTATATTTTATTCTTACGATCAATTTCACTTTGTTCTGTTGCTGCTTTTTTCAGCCGGAATAAATATACTGACCAGTTACTATGTAGTGTACGGGAATGTTAAAAGAAAAAAGATATTGGCGCTCACAGGTGTTATTGCTAATCTTTGCATCCTTGCTTTTTTTAAATATAGTTCTCTTATATCTACATTCCTTAACCCTGCCGACTCGATAGGCAATTTTTTACTACATATACCTCTGCCCATTGGAATATCCTTTTTCACATTCGAGGGGATAAGCTTACTGATGGATGTTTGGAAAGAAAAATACGTGAAAAATAAGCAAATAGTGTCTAAGTCGTTAGCCAAACATGCTCAGCACACCTTGTTTTTCATATCCTTCTTTCCTCATCTGATAGCTGGTCCTATACTGAAAGCTCACGAATTTTTCCCGCAGATCAAACAGAAATACTTCAAGGAAATACCGTGGGAAGCTGCATTTAAGAGCCTGATAACGGGTTACTTCCTAAAAATGGTTGTGGCAGATAACCTGAAAGATTTTACTTTCTGGATTACTTATTTTGAGTCGGCTTCATCACTCACACTCATTGTTATGCTGTTTGGATATTCGATCCAGATTTTCGCAGATTTTGCGGGCTATTCTCTTATTGCTATTGGTCTGGCAAAGTTATTTGTGTACAACTTCAATATCAACTTCCATTTCCCTTACATATCCACTTCTTTTAAAGAATTCTGGAAACGATGGCATATTTCACTCTCTACATTCCTGATGGAGTATCTTTATTTTTCGTTGGGTGGAAACAGAAAGGGTAAAATTCGTACATATCTCAATCTTATAGTAACCATGACTTTGGGTGGATTGTGGCACGGTGCAGCATGGAGTTATGCCCTGTGGGGGTTAATGCATGGACTGTTATTGGCTATCGAACGATTTATAACAAACAATAATCCAGGTAAAGGATCATACAAGTTTACCAATTTTATTAAATGTATATTCGTTTTCTCAGCGGTTTCTCTTCTTTGGTTGTTTTTTGCGCTCCCTGATATAAATCACGTTTTCTCTTTTTTTCGATCTGTAGGAAACAATCTCTCTTTTAATAATGATATTAGCCTTATCAGTTATATACTGGTATATTCTTTCCCTGTGATATTGTATCATTTGCTTTACCTCTGTAAAGGGAGTTTCGCTTGGAATTTTATTAAAAAAATTGAGTTTGTATTTTATGCCAATATGTTGTTTCTCATTATTACAAACAGCGGAACGACATATGCTTTTATCTATTTCCAATTCTAAGAAAAACGATTTATGATAAAAAAAACACTTTTAGGTTGTTTACTGTTGCTTTCCATCCACTTTTATGTAAGGGAAATATACAAGCCTCATGTTATACAAAGTCAGTCCCAATGGCAAGACAATCAGATATTAGCTCAAGGATATCTTTATTCAAACACTGATAGCATAGAAAATCTGTTAATAGGAAGCTCGATGACCCTGAGGCTTATAATGGATAGTCTCCCCAATTTTTACAGATTGTCGTTCGGAGGCGAAGCCCCAAGACAAGGCTTAGGACTAGTTGTTTACAAAGGAACTTATCCTAAACGGGTCTTTATAGAAATAAACACTTTGATAAAGGAAACCAACGATAATTTCAGCAATAGCTTGTACAACCCCGTACTTGCCCCCATACGCGAGAAATTTATTTGTATGCGCGATGGCAGACAACCTATCCCTTTATTAACGTTAAAAGTAAGAGTGAATATTGTAGAACGCATTGTTCCCGCCAGTTTCTATGTGAAGAATGAAAATAACAGGAATACGAGAGTAAATAACACTGGCAATATAAAAATCAAAAAGCAAGAAACTCTTAATGCGAAACAACAAGAAGCATTCGAAGAAACGAAGAATTTAATAGAAAATTTAGTTCGCAATAAAGTAGAAGTTATTTTCTTTGAAATGCCTCAGGAGAGAGACATGGATTGCAAGTCAGGTGTTTATCCGCTGTATAGGACGGTGGCAGAATCAAATTTTGATAATGGCAAATATGCCTTTTTACCCAAACCGGAATGCGGAACTTATGAAACCACAGACGGTATCCATCTGGGGTATGAAGAGGCAAAAAGATATACATCTCATTTCAAAACTCAAGTAGATAGTCTTATCCGAAAAAACAAATAATATTTATATTTGTGCCATGGATACAAAGCGCATATTAATTACCGGAGCAAGCGGCTTTATAGGCAGCTTCCTTGTGGAGAAGGCTCTGGAAAAGGGGTACGAAACATGGGCAGGCGTACGCCGGAGCAGCAGCAGGGAATACCTCAAAGACGAGCGTATACAGTTTATAGACCTTCATTTCGCCGACAAGGAAAAGTTGACAGTTCAGCTAAAAGAATTTGCAGCCGGGCATGGTAAGTTCGACTATGTAATTCATAATGCAGGAGTTACCAAATGCCTGAACCCTGTTGATTTTGACAAGGTAAATTTCCGTTATACGGCAAACTTCATCGATGCCCTGAAAGATGCCGATTGCACTCCCGAAAAATTTGTACTGATGAGCAGCTTAAGCGCTTTCGGCGTAGGTGACGAGATTAATTACACGCCTATCTGCCTGCCGGATAAACCGAATCCGAATACAGCTTACGGACGGAGCAAGCTGAAAGCCGAAGAGTACTTGCAATCGGCTACTGATTTCCCTTATATAATATTGCGTCCTACGGGTGTATACGGCCCGCGTGAAAAGGATTACTTCCTGATGCTGAAAACCGTAAAATCGGGACTGGATGTGGGTGCAGGATTCAAGCCTCAACACCTGACGTTTATCTATGTCAGGGATTTGGCGGATGCCGCGTTTCTGGGATTGGAAAGCACAGTCTGTAACAAAGCTTATTTTGTAGCCGACGGTGATGTACACACCGACAGGGAGTACACCCGGCTGGTGAAGCAGGTGATAGGCCGAAAACACGTCCTCAGCCTGAAAGTACCGTTATGGCTGCTTAAAGGTATTTCGGTAATGGCAGAGGAATTGTCGAAGCTGACCAAGAAACCGTCGACCCTCAACCGGGACAAGTACAAAATAATGAAGCAACGCAATTGGGAATGCGATATAGAACCTCTGAAGAGTGATTTAGGTTTCTCGCCCAAATATAACCTGAAGCGTGGACTCGAAGAATCGGTTAAATGGTACAGGGATAACGGATGGCTGTAAAAAAGTAGTAAGTAGTAAGTAGTAAGTAGTAAGTAGTGAGTTGTAAGTTGTAAGTTGTAAGTAATTAATTAATAACGTACTTACTTACCGGTTTTCGCTCACGAAAAAAAATGGTACAATCTTTATATTACTTAAAAACGGAATTTAGCAAAGTCGGGTTAGCAAAATAGCTAAAAACGTGATTATCACTACCAAAAACACCTCTTTTACTATTAAAAATAATGAACGTTGTAAGTTGGTAAGGAAAATTTTTATTACCTTTGTAGCGCTTAAAAAATATGTTCTACAACATAAAAGATCTGGAATCGATTTTAAGACATAAATATCGTTGATTCAATTTTTTAACTATAAAATTTAAAACAAAGATGATTAAAGTAGGTATTAACGGTTTTGGACGTATCGGTCGTCTTGTATTCCGTGCTGCACAAACAAGAAATGACATTCAGGTTGTAGGTATCAATGACCTTATCGACGTAGAATACATGGCTTATATGCTACGTTACGATTCTATCCACGGACAATTCAAAGGAACTGTTGAAGTAAAAGACGGTAAATTGGTTGTTAATGGAAACGCTATCCGCGTAACTGCCGAAAAAAATCCCGCAGATTTGAAATGGAGCGAAGTAGGCGCTGAATACGTAGTAGAATCTACCGGCCTTTTCCTCGAAAAATCTAAAGCACAAGGCCACATCGACGCCGGTGCAAAATATGTAGTAATGTCTGCTCCTTCAAAAGACGACACCCCTATGTTCGTTACAGGAGTAAATACCGACAAATATGTAAAAGGAACTCAATTTGTTTCTAACGCGTCTTGTACTACAAACTGTCTTGCTCCTATCGCTAAAGTATTGAACGACAAATTCGGTATCGTTGAAGCTTTGATGACAACTGTACACGCTACCACTGCTACTCAAAAAACAGTAGACGGACCTTCAGCTAAAGACTGGAGAGGCGGACGCGCTGCCGCCGGCAACATCATCCCTTCTTCTACAGGCGCTGCTAAGGCTGTAGGTAAAGTTATCCCCGAATTGAACGGAAAACTTACAGGTATGGCATTCCGCGTTCCTACATTGGACGTATCAGTTGTAGACCTTACAGCCCGTTTGGCTAAAGAAACTACTTATGCTGAAATCTGTGCTGCTATGAAAGCTGCTTCTGAAGGCGAATTGAAAGGTATACTCGGATATACTGAAGACGAAGTTGTATCAACTGATTTCATCGGCGATGCACGTACTTCTATCTTCGACGCTAAAGCCGGTATCCAACTAAGCCCAACTTTCGTAAAAGTGGTTAGCTGGTACGATAACGAGTGGGGTTATTCAAGCAAAGTATGTGAACTAATCGCTCACATGGCTAAAGTAAACGGATAATATCAATTATCTTAATATACGGAAAAGAGCTGTCTCAAAAGGATGGCTCTTTTCTCTTTATATATATTCAGACTTTTATTTTATATTTGCCGATACTATACCGTTGCACATCAGTCCCACACGAAAATAAAAAAGCTAATGTAAACCTAGAAAAAAACGAAGCAATCCGCAAAAGGAGCTGGATTGCTTCGGATAAATCCTCGCAATGACGAGAGAAAGTTCGCAATGACGGGTATATTATTTCTTCCTGCAAAGACAATCTACCAAGTGGTCATTTATAAAACCCGCAGCCTGTAAATGGGCGTAGCAAATAGTAGAGCCAAAGAATTTAAATCCCCGCTTTTTCATATCCTTACTCATAGCATCCGATTGGGGAGACGACACAGGAGCCTCACTCAACGATTTAAGGTTATTTACTATCGGTTTTTTATTAGGGAAAAATGACAATGTATAATCGTAGAAACTGCCAAATTCTTTTTGTATCTCGATAAACAGTCTTGCATTACTGATTGTCGATGCTATCTTCAACCGGTTCTTTATTATTCCGTCAAACGTCATTAAACGTTCAACATCTGCATCGGTCATCTTAGCTACCTTCTCAACATCAAAACCATGAAAAGCTTTACGATAGCCTTCACGTTTTCTCAAAACGGTGATCCAGCTCAAACCGGCCTGCGCGCCTTCCAAAACCAGAAATTCGAACAGTGTTTTATCATCGGTTACAAGCCTGCCCCACTCTTCGTCGTGGTATTTTACATACAATTCGTCTGTTCCACACCACCCACAACGCCCGTTTATTATATCCTCCATTTTGTAGTTCGTTATTTAACCGATATTGTTATTGTAGAGTTCTCTTTCTCGTCATTGCGAGCCTAAAAGGCGAAGCAATCCAGAATAAAAGAACTAGATTGCTTCGGGTAAACCCTCGCAATGACGAAAAAAGATAACTATTAATTATACGTCGGCAGCGTAGAGAACTCTTTAGAGTAGCGCATCATCTGCTCAGCATAACCTTCAGTGTAAGAAATCTTTACATCCGTAATTTTGCCATCAGCGCCTTTCACAACTTCAAATACCGGATTTACGAACCCTTTGTACGGTTTCATATTCAGTTTCTTATAGCGTTCAAGAACTTCCTTATGCAGCTTCTGGTCTACCTTCACTGCATAATTTCCGACAATGGCCTTTGCTCCGTTGAAGTCTCCTTCCGACTTGATACGTTGTATTTCTGCCAGCAGGTCGCCGAATAATGTACGCAGCTTGCCGTAATCGTTCACTACAACATAAGTCTTTCCGTCCCGCACTTTGAACTCAACCACATTGTCAGCCTTTCCTATTTCATATACCCAACGGGCTATCAACTGACGGTTGCGCATATGCGATTCTTCAATGTCTTTACCCGGTTCGATGCGCACAAGCTGTGTCATCAACCCGTTCATCATAAACTTGTAATACTCTGCTTTGTAGGCATCGGCATTCGGGATAATGCCCAACTCCACCAGCTTGGCATCGGCAAGGAAATAAAGCCCGAACAGGTCGGCGCGGGCTTCCTCGATAGTAGAACTAAATTCGCCCAAAGCATTCGGATCTACCTCCGGTAACAATTTACCCGAACCATGACCGAGACATTCGTGCAAATCGGTATGCAACACATCGGTAATGAAGCCGTACTCTTCTGTCGATTTAATTTCCACATCAGACCACATAAATTCTTTACCGAATCCGGTATGGGCGCCGGCTGCATCGTAAGCCTCCATTATATTTTCGATAGTAACCGATTTAGAGCCGTGATCTTTGCGAATCCAGTCGGCATTCGGCAGATTGATGCCGATAGGCGTCGCAGGATAACAGTCACCGCCCAGTTGAGCCACAGTAATCACTTTGGCAGTAACACCTTTTACGGTTTCTTTCTTGAAACGTTTGTCCACAGGCGAATGATCTTCGAACCACTGTGCATTGGCGCTGATAGTTTCGGTACGCTTGGTTGCTTCTACGTTCTTGAAGTTGACAACCGACTCCCAACTTGCTTTAATACCCAGCGGATCACCGTAAACTTCGGTAAAGCCGTTTACAAAGTCCACCTGCGAATTTAAATCTTCAACCCATGCAATGGCATATTGATCAAACATCTTCAAATCGCCACCTTTATAATAAGCAATCAGTTTGGTGATAACGTCTTTCTGCTTGTCGTTTTCGGCTACAGCCTGAGCTTTTTCGAGCCATGAAACAATCCGTTCGATGGCAGGGGAATATAGTCCGCCCACTTTCCAGACTTTTTCGACCAGCTTGCCGTTCTCTTTCACCAAGCGGCTGTTCAATCCGTAAGATACCGGGGTAAGGTCGGTCGTATCTTTCATTGCGCCATAGAAGTCCTGCACGTCTTTCTGCGTAACACCTTCGCCGTAATAGTTGTTGGCAGAAGCCGCAATCAGATCACCGCCCGACTGATTCACTTTCTTAGCCATTACCGCAGGGTCGAACATCACAGGGGTAATCATAGTGATGAACTGCTCCACGGTTTGCCCGTCCTTTACAGGCACTTTGTCTGCCGGAAGAGCTTTTACCTGTTCCGCGAAAAACTCTTTGGAGAATGCAGGCAGGAATTTTTCTTCTCCGTAGTGGTGATGTATTCCGTTGGAGAACCATACACGCTTAAGATAAACTTCAAATTCTTTATAATCGGGAGTGGTTTTATCTCCTTTATAATTTTCATAGATGGCCTCCAAGGTACGGCGGATAGCCAGATTGTATCTGTTATTCTGATCAAAGAGAATATCACGTCCTTCGATGGCTGCCATCGACAGGTAGTAAACCAATTCTTTTTGTTGTAAAGTGAGATTGTTGAATCCCGGCACATAATAGCGTAAGATTTGCAGATCGGCAAACTCGTCTACCTCATATTTGAAATCGGCAGGGGCTGCGTCCGCTTGTACCTGTACATTCGTTCTTTGTCCGCCGCATCCGGCAAACAGCATGGATAATCCGGCCATAGCAATAAAAACTGTTTTTTTCATTGTTTGTTTATTTTTTTCACACCTGATACAAAAGTAAGGATTTATTTTTTTCCGTCATTACGAGTGCAACGAAGCAATCCGAAAAATGAATGGTAATATTATAGATTTCTTCGCCTTTGGCTCCGCTTCGCTCTGCCGAATGTTGTTTTAGGCTCGCAATGGCGAAATTCTATGACAATACTCCTAATCACCGACCGTAGAATCAAATAGAATATCTTTCATCGAGATACTGTATGCCTCTTCATCCGATTCGCTCCGTGTGATTCTTAAAGTGTTTTCGTCCACAAATTCAATGTCCTTGTCACAGCCCAATACGCAATTTTCGATGTAAAGAGGAAAATAAAGTTTTTTATCTTTATTGTACCCGATAATATTCCCTCTGAAGTAAGACCGGAAAAGGTACTTCCCGTTTTCTATAACGCTATTTTCACTTCCCTTATTGAGGGTGAAAAGGTCAGCCTGATAATAAGTAGACCTGATAGGAGTAACAATGTCGCCATAGCCCGCAGCATACCGGTTATGGCTTTTGTTGTCGCGACCCCATTTTTCTTCATAATTCAGGTAATAATAAATATCATCGTCTTTAGCTCCCCGTTGATATATAAACTTACTTGTCTTGCTCATTTCTTTCAGCTTGTCTAATATTTCAGGAGTGCTTCGCAACTGATCGGTAATCACAAAACGGCCCTCAATACAGTCTTCACACTTAAAACTTGGTTCTCCGGCATACAACAAGCGGTAATGCTCCAATGTATTCATATCAAGGAGATGGAAATTTACATTACGCTCTATTATAGCCTGTCCCATGAATCCTTCTGTTGTCGAAAAATAGAGATACGGCTGGTCGAGAACTGTTACCTGCTCAAACGATGACGAATCGATGGTAAGGTATGCCCATTCGTTTTCCAGGATCAGGGTTTTAGACAGAGTATCTACACCGTAGGCACCCAATTTGCACTTTGCGGCATATACCCGGTTGAGGGTGTCGCTGTAAAAGTACGAAACGAATCCATCTCCGGCATATAACGAAACATAGGTGGAATCGCCCTGCAAAGAGCTTTGGTAAAAGCCTCCCAAAGGGACGGATATGCTTTCGTCCGAAACATCAAAAAGCAACCCTACATCATTGCAAACTGTCACATTCTTTTTACATGATAATAATAAGGCAAAGAAACAAAGTAGGCCGAGTGTTGTTTTCAGATTCATCAAGTTATCTAAGTAACTGTTTAAATATACTATGCCATCCTGAAAAAATGAAGGGTCTTTTTCTTCTTTAGGAACAAGACGCTTCCTCTGTCAGCATGACGAGAAAATAAAATATATCAGTAAATTATATTAGTATTCAACAAAACTATTTGCATCCGAAGATAATAAATTAATCTGATATACAATATATTCTCACATGATCACACTTAAATATTTACTTTTTTAAAATTTATTTTCCGTTATTTCTTCTGCGGGCGCTTTTGATCGTTGCGATATTGCTCCATCTGCTTGTCGATAGACTGATTTATTTTCTTATTCATATCTCCGGGCACATTGTAGCTCTGACAGTGGGTACTGCAATAATTACAATTGTCGACGCACTTGTTCGTACAATCGGGATAATTACATTCATCATATCCCAAAAGGGCATTTACTACGACGGCACAAGAAGTAAAGGATGTAAATAGAAACAGAATAAAAGTTACGATCAGGATTTTTCTCATATATGTCGTTTTTTACAAAAATAGTAATCCCCAACGAAAATGCAATGCCTGAAATAAAAAACAGGCTGTGTTAAAAGATGGAATTTCCGTCATTGCGAACGAAGTGAAGCAATCCAGATTATTGATTATTACTGGATTGCTTCGGGCTATCGCCCTCGCAATGACGTGCAAAATACCTTTTGGGCATCCTCTTCACTCTTAAATTATATTATTATTGTAAACATTACCCTCTCAGTACCAACAGTGGCGTATCGGAGTGGAAGAGCATCTTACGCGAAATACTGGGACTGAACATACGTGCAAAGATATTGCGCTTGCTGGTAGTCAGGGCCAATATCTGTATTCCATCGTCTTTTATGTATTCATCGAGGCTCTTCAGCATATCGTTGGTATCGACCAGCTTGTAATCCAAATTTAAGCCCGGATACTGCCGTGAGAAATAAGACTTGATCCCTTCCAGCTTGATCTCGTCCCACTGATCTCCTTTCTTCTGCGAGATGTGCGTTATCGAAATACGTATATCGCCGAACGGTTCGAAAAGCTTGGCCAGCAGGTCGAACGAGATAAGGTCGCGTTGACTGAAATTGGTAAGGAAAGCAATGTGCTTAACGTCTTTCATATCAGCAAACGGCGTATTTTCGGGAATGGCTATCAATGGCACGTGAGTCATCTCTATCACTTCGGCTGTCACACTACCTATCAGGTCGGCGTCTTTCTGGTCTTTGCCTCGTGTACCCATCAATATAAGGGTCGGTTTATATTCCTTTGTAAAAGTTACAATTTCTTCTTCGGGCAAGCCTTCACGCAATACATACGAATAATTGACAGCAGGAAATTCCCCATCCGAGATTTTTTTGTCTATCGTATTACATAGCTTCTGGATATTTTCCTTTACTTTTTCTATTATATTCTGAAATTCTTTTTCTTCCTTTCCCTGATATGCAAATGCCTCGGCCATAGGAAGAGCCGTAGGAAAGTATGGATTAAAATACACATGCATAATCTTTACTTTCGCATTCAGTTCGCGTGCCAGGTTAAATGCTATCCGGCATGCCTTGAGCGAATAGTCCGAGAAGTCGACAGGAATAAGAATCCTTCTTCGTCCGTCGTCAGTCCTATATGTTTCATCGTTATCGTAGCTGAACAAATGGCGGCTTTCTACAACATTGAGGGCTCTGGGAAGATCCGATTCCTTGATACGGATGCGCACTCCCGGAGCTACGCCCGGATTATCGGCATCTATATCATTAATATGGACTCCAATATTCTCACTTGCCAGAACTTTTTTCAATATTTGGGCTTTTTCATTTGTATGAATCGCGAGTGTTACCAATTTATCTTCCATTAGCCTTTTATATTTTTAGGTTGGTTATTATCTCTATATTTCAAAAAGAGATGAACACTGCTGTATCCATCTCCTTGTTTTACCTTTTTCAGACCTCTTTTGGTTCCATCATTTCCAAAGCCATATCCAAAATAGTGGTATCGTCAAGAGAGACGTATCCGCCATCCGGACCGGGCTCGAGATGTACTCCACAGCTTTGGCCCTTATTGTAATTGGACCCGCCAAAGTAATTTCTTACTGTTTCCACAGGTAATTGCAAATTTTCAGCTATTTGATGTATACTTCCATCAGGCAGATTGTCTTTAATTCTGCGAAGCTCTGTAAATTTTATAACTCTAGCCATACTATCTATGTTTTTAAATGGTAAATGATTAGGAATATGCTCCTAAAGTTATAAAATACTTTTCTGAAAAACAATCAAATTATGCTTAGGAATATTAAAAAGCGCTATAAATGAAAATAAACAGAATAGTAAGCCATATAGTACCTGCGACAATATAGCTTCTAACAGTTGAATATACAGGTATTTTAAGTTCTTCTTCAGGTACTTTCAGGATGTGGCGCCGCGAGGTTAAATAAATATAATAGACCAAAAAACCGGTAAGCGAACCCCAGATAGCCCCGCCTACGACATCGGAAATGAAATGTACCCCCAGGTAGATACGTGAATAGGCGGTTGTGAGCGCCCACAAAAAAATAGTCAGCGTATAGAATTTATTCCGGAAAAGAAGAGAAGAAAAAACCACGACGCCGAAACCGTTTGCCGCGTGATTGGATATAAACCCGTATTTACCGCCTTTCTGCCCGTTGACGGTTTCTACAAGTGCTGCAAAGTCGGGGTGATGGGTCGGGCGAAGCCGTTCGAAATAAGGCTTTATAAATTCAGCGGATATGTAATCGCAAAGTAGTCCTACCAATACCGCACAAGCCAATACCAGCACAGCTTCTTTCCATTTCATTTTGTAAACGCAGGCAAAAAGAAATACTATAGCCAGTGGCAGCCATATTACTTTTCCACTATACAAATACATAAAATTGTCCCAATATTCGGTGTGATGGTCATTCAACCACAGAAACAGGTCTCTTTCGAAAGGAAGGATTTTTTCTACTAAGCTCATTCTTTTTAGCTGTTAGCTGCTGGCTATTAGCCATCAACTACTTACTACTTACTACTACTAAATAATTTCCAGTTTATCTTTCTGCATCCATCCCACTGTGCCGTTGTCTATCTCAATTTCGAGCCAGTTACGGTCTTCCTTGGTCACTTGTACTTTAGTACCGGCATGCAGTACGGTCAACTCTTTACTATTGATATCGGGAGAACTGACCATAGGTGCAGAACCCACCATAACGACGGCTGTGCCGCGGTGTTCGATTTTCTCCTTCTGCCTGAAAGTAAAAATATTCGCGAATATAACTATAACTATCAGCACAATACCTGCATAGAATGCTGTTTTTTTGACAATTATAAGTTTTGAGAAAAAGAAAGCTACCAACGATGCCACAAACAACAAGAAACATACGACGGCTGTCTTAGCCCAAGCATTAGCGCTGAACAGGTTTTGCACGGCATTGAACCAGATAGACAGGAAGAATGTATCGGCTACCAGTATTTTATCCTCAAGCTTGGTAGAGAGGTAGTCAATATTGTGTTTAGTATCCCTGTCACCCGGATCGAGCAGTAAAGCTCTTTCGTAGTTGAGGCGGGCATGTGCCAGATCGTTCACTCTGAAATAGGCATTCCCCAGATTGTAATACAAACCGGCAGACTCCAGACCTTTTGCCTTTTGTTCGTTTTTTTCTTTTTCGAGCAATTCGATAGCCTTGCGAAAGTCGGCTTCGTTATACAGGGTTGCTGCTTGTTCGGCAACAGATATTCCCGCCACTGCCGCGGAGTCTTTCTTCACAGGGGGAACAGAATCCTGAGCATAAGATGTTGCAAATGCTGCCAATAGGATCAAATATGATAATATTATCCGTTTCATTATTTTTGAGTTTTAAGTTATGAGTTGTAAGCATTAAGTACTGAACCACTTACTACTTTCTACTTTCTACTTACTACTTTCTACTTACTACTTACTACTTTTTTCATCGTATTTTCCATTTTACCAATAGCATCCACCGTATCGTTATACAGCTTGTCCATATCCCCTTGTCCCGAAGGTGCATAGCGGGCAAATTCGCCTGTATCGAGCACGCTCATAAATGTGGTTATAAGCTCCCCACCTACTCCGTATTTGGTCAGTTCGGCTTCTATATTCTCCCTGCTCAGGTCGGCAACAGGGATCGTAAGCTTATCGCTGAGATATCCCCATACGGCGCGGAGTATCTCTTCATAGAAACTGTCTTTCTGCTGGGTTTGCAAATATTTCTTAGCCAGTTTCAGACGTTTTGTAGCCACCTTGTTTGCCTTCCTGGTACGCATCAGAGCGATGTCTGCATTGGCTTTAATTTGCTTCCTGTATATGACGGAGAAGATAATAAACAACGCCAGCGGCACAAGATAGAACAACGCATAGGATAAGGAGCCTGTAAAGAAATTATCCGGATTGTGGAACGAAAATTCGCCAGTCTTGATATAGCGGATATCTTGTTCTATTTCCAGCTCCTTCTGGTTGGAATAGCTGGTAGATGTATTCTTCCCTGCGTTCGGGTCTTTATCCACATCGAGCGTATAAGCCGGAGATGAAACCGTTTTATAAGAATTGGTTCTTGTATCGAAATAAGAAAATTCGATAGGTGGTATAGTAAACTTACCCGGATAGCGCGGGATAAAGTTATATTCGATTGTTTTTGTCCCTGTCAGTCCGTTTTCGGTCAATTTGAAATCGTTTTTCACCTGAGGGTCGTAAGTCTCAATATCCTTAGGAAATTTAATTTCAGGATTTTTGATCAGTTTCAGATTACCTGTTCCGCTTATATCGAGCTTGATGGTAACGGCATCGTTTGCCTTCATTTTCTCTTTCGAAATAGAAGGAGTAAAGTTGAAAGCTCCTACCGCGCCCGAAAATCCGAGGGGCTTGCCATCTATCGGCAGAGGAGACACATCTACCGTTTCGGGTGTTGTCCGAAGTACTTTGCGGGCTTCGGTCATCACGTTCTGAGGGCCGAAGAATGTCTGAACCTTACGTCCCGATGCTACCTCGAATACGATTTCCATCGTTCCGGCAGGAATAGTCATTTTACCCGACCGCTGAGGAAAGAGGAGTGTTTTCTTTACATCTATCACATAATAGTTTCGGCCGTTGTAGTGTTCCATTTGCATCTGGCGGTTGGCCGGAAGCTCGAAATCTTCGGTCATGAAACCCTCAAACTCAGGGAATTGTATCTTACCTACGTCTCTTATATTCAATACCGTATAGAAACGGAATGTGACTACTACGGCCTCCTGCTCTTTTACTTTGGTCTTTGAGAAGATTGCTCTCACGAAGGCATCGTTAGGATTAACGGTTCCATCGGTAGAAGACTGTGTTGTTGCCTGAGGCTGCTGCCCCGGCTCTGTTGCCTGTGCGTTCTTATCAGGCGGTAGTACGCGTATCTGTGCCGAACCCGATTTGTAACTGTGGCCGTTTACTTTTATTGTTGCCGCAGGAAGGGTGAATGTACCTTCCTCTTTAGCCATCAACACGTAGGTATATGTAATGTTACTTTCTGATGTGGTTTTTCCGTTTACACTATACGAACTGTAATTCTGCGACACAGACGGGCCAAACAGCATATCGAAACCTCTTATCTGTTCGGGAACCTGTGGCTCTTCTGAGGCATTACCACCTCTGAGTACATACTGAAGTTGTATCCGCGCACCTTTGACAGCAGATGCGGGAGCATTGATAACAAAACTTACATCCTGCGCGCATATTTCAGATATGCCGGTGAGTAATAACAGGAATAGAAACCAATACTTTTTCATTAACCTTTCTCTAATTTTTGGCAAAGTTACAATTTTAAGTAGTAAGTAGTAGGTAGTTAGTAGTTAGTTTTTTTAAGTTTTAAGTTCTTACTACTTGCTACTTACTACTTAATTTATATCGATAGCAAATTGTGCACCCGTATTGTCACCGGTTCCATTTGCAATGTTTTCTCAGTCGTTGCCGTTTCGTCATACACATCGCCCCATACATCCCTCACCTTACGTCCCGTAGGCGCCGAGTACAGAACCGTGACAGAACCCTCGGGAATAGTAATCACTCCTATTTTCTTAGGTTGTAACAACATCTTGCGTATTTCTACTACTTTATAAACTTTCCCGCCTACCTTTTCTTCCGAAAAACTTTGACGCCTGCCTGAAATATTGCTGGCGTAAAAATTGTCGATGTACGGAAAATCAGTATCCAGTATCCTGCTTATTTCCTTAGTGGTATAAAGCTTATAGGTAACAGTCAGTGTATCTTCCAGATTGACATTACTTCGGGATGGTATCACCCTTACAAAGGCGTCGACATTGTCTATTTCCTTTGCCATTTCGCCAATATCTTTTACCTCTATGCTGAAGTTGTCCGACTTGTATCTTTTACCATCTATCACAACCTCGCCCCGGGGCAAGGTATATTTCCCTTTCTTCAACGCCTTGAGAATGTATGTCGATGAGGCTGAATATGCCTGTACCCTTTTTCCTTCCTTGAACGTTGTAGAAAGAGATGTGGAAAGAGACGGACCATAAACAATCTCGAATCCGCTCATATTTTTTATGATAACGGACTCTTTTACTTCCTTATTGCTCTTTACAACATAGGCTATCTTAAATTGCTCTCCTACCGTTACGGCTTCGGGCGCTTGTATAGTCACTTTGTTTTCCTGAGCCGGTACCGGTATGGCAAAAGCAAGTAATAACGTGGCCAAAATATATAGCCGTTGTAAAGAATAGTGTTTCAATTTATTCATTACCAGTCTTTATTCTGTCTTCTGTTATCCTCGTTCTTACGTTTTTGTTCCTGCGCTTTGCGTTCTTTAACACGTTGCTGTGTGCCCTTTTCGTCTTGTTCTATTGCTTGCAGTATCTGCTGGATGTTGTCTTGCGACATCTGGTTCTGCTGGTCTTGCTTATCTTTCTGATCTTGCTTATCCTGATTTTGATTTTTGTTCTGGTCTTTCGGGTCCTCTTTTTTATCTTCTTTCTTATCGTCCTTATTCTGATCCTGACCGCCTCCGCCGCCTTCACCTTCCTTGTCTTTCAACATTTTCTGTACTACGGCAAGATTATAGCGGGTTTCATCGTCTTTAGGATTGAGGCGTAAAGCATTCTTGTAGGCTTCCATCGACATTTGCAGATTATCGGCTTGTTGTCCGCCGCCCGGTTGCCCTTGTCCCTGTTGAGCCATCTGCTGCCCCATTTGTTGAGCTTGCTGACCTTTCTCATTAGCCTTTTTCTTCAGATAAGTATTGCCCACATTGCTCCATGCAGCGCCCATCTTGTCTTTATCTTTACTTTCCAGTTTCAGATAATGGTCGTACTCTGTCAGGGCATCATCCCATCTTTGTTGTTTATAATATGTATTCGCCAAATTGAACGAAGCCTCTTTCGATTTTGCATTCTCTTTGATTGCCTTGGCATATTCGGCTTCGGCAGCGCCGAATCGTTGTTCATTATAGGCATTATTCCCCGCGCGGACAGCCTTACGCTCTGCTTTTTGAGCAGACAGGCCAACAGCCATCAGGGCAAATAATGTTATCAATATCGTTTTTTTCATAACTTTAATTATCAGTGACCCCTCCAACCTCCCCGTGGGAGAGGCTTAAGTCCCCCTCGGGGGATTTAGGTAAGCTTTATTTAAACAATCGTATATTCCTGAATATCTTGTTCTTCTTATCGAAGATACATACCTCGACAAAGAGCAGAACCAACATAGCCCATGCGAATATCTGGAACTTTTCGTCATATTCCGAATAGGCGGCTCCTCCGTCGATACCTTTCTTTTGCAATTTTTCCAATTCAGCCTGAAGGCTTTTCAATGCACTGTTTGAATTGTCGGCATGTGCATACAACCCTTCTCCGGCTTTGGCTATCTGGCGGCACATTTCTTCGTTGAGTTTAGTAACCACAGGTTGTCCCTGATTATCCCTCTTCATATCTCTCGCGCCTTCAGCCACAGGAATCATAGCCCCATCGGTAGTACCGATACCTATAACATTCACATGGACACCCCTTTTGGCAGCTTGTTCGGCGGCTTGTTCGGCATTGCCTTCATGCCCTTCACCATCGGTAATGAGAACGATGGCCTTATCGATATTTTCATCGTTGGAAAAACAACTCATACTAATGTCGATCGCGCTTCCGATAGCCGTTCCCTGTACCGGAACAAGCCTTGTATCAATCGTTTCGAGAAACATTTTCGCCGATTGGTTATCGGGGGTCATTGGCAATTGTATAAAGGCTTCTCCTGCAAACACAACAATAGCGACCTTGTCGTCCCGGCGCTCGTCGATGATGCGGGTAAGTATTTGTTTGGCCTTTGCAAGCCTGTTTGGCGAAATATCTTCGGCCATCATCGAATTGGATACGTCGATGGCGATAACAAGTTCTATCCCTTTCCTGTCAACAGATTCTTTCTTTGTTCCGAATTGCGGGCGAGCCAGTATTACGATCCCGAAACCAATAATGACCATTGTCAGCCAAAATTTCAGGTAAGAACGTTTTAGCGAAAGCTCCGGCATCATTTTCTTTACCAGAGCAAGTGTGCCCAGCTTTTCCACGCTTTTGCGTTTCCGTATATTCAGGAAGATAAACCCCAGAACGAAAACCGGAATGGCGAAGAATAAATAAAGGTATTCCGGATTGGCAAACTTAAATATATTCATGTTCGAGTTGTTTATAGCTATTAGCTGTTAGCCATTAGCTAAAAGCTTTTAATTCTTAATTTTTCATTCTTAATTTTTCACTTTCAAGGTATACTCCTCAACCATGTACGGCGAAGCAGAATTTCACAACCGACCAGCAACAGGGCTGCCAGCGCATACGGGAAATAAAGCTCCTTGCGTCTGGTCACCGTATTTACTTTAATATGGGTTTTCTCCATCTGGTCTATTTCTTCGTATACCTCTTTCAGGCTGGTATTGTCCGTAGCCCGGAAATAAGTACCTTTTGTTATGGATGCTATTTCGGTCAACGTGCGTTCGTCGAACTCACCCGACACATTCATACGCTGCATACCGTAAGGAGTCGCCACATTGGCATACGACGTACCGCGCGAACCCACTCCGATAGTGTAAACACGAATACCGTACGATGCCGCCAGTTCGGCAGCCGTAAGCGGCGCTATTTGCCCTGCATTGTTCGATCCGTCGGTAAGCAACATCACCACTCTCGATTGCGACTTACTGTCTTTAAGCCTGTTCACGGCATTGGCCAGTCCCAGGCCGATAGCCGTACCATCTTCTACCATGCCGAATTTCACATCATTCAGCAGGTTGAGCAATACGCGGTGATCGGTAGTCAGCGGGCATTGTGTAAAGCTTTCGCTTCCGAAGATAACCAGCCCGATGCGGTCGTTGGGACGGTCGTTGATAAACTCCGCCGCTACTTTCTTAGCAGCATCCAAACGGGTAGGATTGAAGTCCTGCGCCAACATGGTACTTGATATATCGAGCGCCATCACAATATCTATCCCCTCCGAATTAGTGGTATCGGACGAGTTGATACTCTGCGGACGCGCCAAAACCACAATAACCAAAGCAATAGCCACAACCCTCATCAGGAAAGGCAGGTGACGCATATAAACCCTCGCTGTGGAAGGCGCTTTATCGAATGCAAAGCCCGAAGATAGCTTGAAAGAGGCCTGCGTTCTCCTCAACTTAAAGATATACCAGCCGATAAGCGGTACAAGCAATAAGAGTAAGAATAAGTATTTGGGATTTGCAAATTCAACCAATTCCATATTTAAATATCTTTAGCTTTGTTTTCTTCTTTATTTTTTGCCGCCGGGCCTTCACCTCCTTCTTTTTGCTCATCCAGAGTGGGACGTTCTTCTATCTTCGTCTGGTTTACAAAGAGATATGCATTCACAAGGCTCAGGTCGTTTTCGTCGGTAAACGGAACATACTTGGCAAACTTAACCATGTCGGCAAGCCTTAGTATCTGCGCCAGTCCATCGGTAGCCGACCGGGTATCGGTAGCCAGATGCACAGCCGAAATAATGTCTTCGGAGATCATCTCGGGAGCATCGATACCGAAACGGCGGTCGATATAACCACGAAGAATATCGGTAAGTTCGGTATAGTATTCTTTTTCCTGACCTCTTTGCCATATTTTCGATGCTTTCAGCTTATCCAGTTTCTGCAAGGCTGTTACATGCGGAGGCAATTCCACTTTAGGCTTGAAGTAGTATCCCATTTTCTTTTTCCTCAGGATGAAGTAAACAACCAGTCCGATAATTGCCAGCAACAGTACCAGCAACAACGGAATAAGGAGTTCTTCGAGAAAATCCATCAAAACAAAAGGCTGACTCTGAATATCCTTTATATCGTTGAGTTGCAGCTTCACAAAATCGATAGAGTCGGTTTCGTGGTTTTTCAGTTTTTCGAGATATGCCAATGTGGAATCGGACAACTGCGGAGCCGATACTTTCAACCCGAAGTCATTTGTCAGTAACGTATCCGTTCCGTCGATAACCATCATATGCGGTATATGATACAAGGTGGAATCGAACGAGGTGACTACATATTTCTGGCTGATGGTCATTACCTCGGTCATCACCGTATCGGGTTTCAGCATATCCAACACTTCCACCCCTTTGACGAGGGTATCGGGATAGACCTGAAACAGGATATTGCGCCCTTTGGGGACGATAGCCTCCACGTTTATGATCGCCTGCTCGCCTATCAGTATATCGGAAGGCTGTATGGTAGCACGTACAGTCGTTTTCTGCGCAAAAAGCGAAAAACCCGTGCAGCACAGCAAGGCAAGCAATAGTATATTTTTTAGTCTCAACATATATTCTCAATTTGGAAATTAGCCAATTTGAAAATTAGCCAATTCCATTTTCACATTTTCACATTTTCAAATTGGCACATTAGTTATCTTCTTTTTTTAAACAAAGCCATCAATGCTTTTACATAATCTTCGTCGGTACGCACCGAAACGCTGTCTACCTTGCTGCGGTTGAAAGAGGTCTGCATACCGTCCTGCTGTTTCTTCCACCAGTCTTGGTAAACTTCACGTACTTTGCGCGACGATGTGTCCACCCATTTTTCGGCGCCTGTTTCCGAATCCATAACCTTCATCAGCCCCACATCCGGCAGCTGCGTTTCCAGATTATCGTACACCTGCAAGGCTACAATATCGTGCTTGCGGTTGGCAATTGTCAGGGCATTGTTATAATCCTTTACATCGATAAAGTCGGAGATCATAAAGGTCGTACACCGCTTCTTGATGACATTGGTCAGATACTTGAGCGCCATACCCATATCGGTCTTCGGACTTTCGGCCTCGAAGTTAATCAGTTCGCGGATAATGTACAGGATATGTTTCTTCCCTTTCTTAGGTGGAATAAACTTCTCTATCTTATCGGAGAAAAATATCACCCCGATCTTATCGTTATTCTGAATCGCCGAAAAAGCCAGCGTGGCGGCTATCTCGGTGACAACATCGCGTTTGACAGATTGCCTTGTACCGAAATCCTGACTGGCAGAAACGTCTACCAGCAGCATGACTGTGAGTTCGCGCTCTTCTTCAAACACCTTGACGAAAGGCTTGTTGTAACGGGCGGTCACATTCCAGTCGATGTCGCGTATATCGTCGCCGTATTGGTATTCGCGCACTTCGGAGAAAGCCATCCCCCTGCCCTTAAAGGCTGAGTGATATTGCCCTGCGAAGATGTTGCGTGACAATCCGCGGGTCTTGATCTCTATCTGGCGTACCTTTTTTAATAATTCACTTGTTTCCAAAACACTCTAAGCTGTTAGCCATTAGCCGTTAGCCAATAGCTGGTTTACAATACTAAAAAAGCTAATAGCTAAAAGCTATCAGCTAAAGGCTTTATTTAAGGTACTTCTATCTTATTCAGTATTTCGCTGATGATTTCTTCCGATGTTGTATTATTGGCTTCCGCTTCGTAAGTCAGGCCTATACGGTGGCGCAATACGTCGTGGCATACGGCGCGAATATCTTCCGGAATCACATAGCCCCTGCGCTTGATGAAGGCATAAGCGCGGGATGCCAGCGCCAGACTGATAGATGCACGCGGAGAAGCTCCGAACCCGATCATTCCTTTCAGCGAAGTCAATCCGTTTTCTTCAGGGAAACGTGTAGCAAATACGATGTCTACGATATATTTTTCGATCTTCTCATCCAGATAAACATCGCGTACAACTTCGCGGGCGCTGATAATTTCGTCGGCTTTCATCACCGGAGTAAGGTGTCCGTAGTCACCCGAAAGATTGTTGCGAAGGATGAGTTTTTCTTCTTCTTTTTTAGGATAGTTGATAACCACTTTCAGCATGAAACGGTCTACCTGTGCTTCGGGAAGCGGGTATGTACCTTCTTGCTCAATCGGGTTCTGCGTAGCCATCACAAGGAAAGGAGACGGCAGTTTATACGTTTTTTCACCGATAGTTACCTGACGTTCCTGCATAGCTTCGAGCAAAGCGCTCTGTACCTTTGCCGGAGCACGGTTGATTTCGTCAGCCAACACAAAGTTAGAGAACACCGGACCGTGCTTTACGAAAAACTCTTCGTTCTTCTGACTGTAAATCATTGTACCCACTACGTCGGCAGGTAGCAGGTCGGGTGTGAACTGTATACGGCTATACTTGGCATCGATAAGCGAAGCAAGAGATTTTATAGCCAATGTTTTCGCCAATCCGGGCACCCCTTCAAGCAGGATGTGTCCGTCGGCAAGCAGCCCGATAAGGAGAGATTCCACAAGATGTTTTTGTCCGACGATGACTTTATCCATCCCCATTGTGAGCGCCTCTACAAATGCGCTTTTACTCTGTATCCTTTCGGTGAGTTCTCGAATATCAACTTGCGCCATACTTTTAGTCAATTTTGCGTTTATATTTATTGTTTGATTATTCCATTTTAGTAAGCACGACAAAAATAGAAATGTTAAATCTGAAAATTGCTATTTTGCCGTTAAAAATATTTAAGCTACGTAAAAGATATGGCTAACGCGCCAATACGTCAATTTGAAAATGTGAAAATGTGCCAATGTGCCAATTTAAAAATGTGCCAATTTGAAAATGTGAAAATGGCGCGAAGCGATAAAATACTATAAGCTAACTGCTTACTGTTCACTGCTTACTGTTCACTGATAAATGACTGAATTAATCTTTCTTTTGTTCATTCCGTTTTCCTGCAAAAATATCGTACCGGCGAAATTCGCATTGTAGCGAACCGTTTACCAGCTGGATCTTTTTGGACGGTTTCAAACCGATCTTGTCGAAGCACTCCTTTTTGTAGCTGAGTATCCACGCCGAATAACCGGTGAAAACGTGCTTTATCCGTTCTCCCAACCGTTCGTACATTCCCAACAAGTCATCGGGTTTTATGCGTTCGCCGTATGGAGGGTTGGTTACCAGAATCCCCTTTCCGGCAGGGGCTTCGGCATATTCCTCGAAAGGCATAACTTTCAGATCGACACACTTCTCTACTCCGGCGCTTTTTATATTTTTCGACGCAATGGCGATTGCCTCGTCCGAAATATCCGATCCGTAGATTTTATATTTAAATTCGCGTTCGCCGCTATCGTCATTGTATATAGTTTCGAAAAGGCCGGCATTGAAGTTTTTCCATTTCTCGAAAGCAAAACTCTTCCGGTAAATCCCCGGAGGCACATTCATGGCTATCATGGCGGCCTCGATGAGCAACGTACCCGATCCGCACATGGGATCGACAAAGTCCGATTCGCCACGCCAGCCTGTTTTCAGTATCATTCCGGCGGCCAGCACTTCGTTGAGTGGGGCTTCGGTCTGTTCTACACGGTATCCTCTTTTGTGCAGCGACTCGCCCGAACTATCGAAGGACAAGGTACATTTATCGTGCGCTATATGAAAATTGATAAGCAAATCGGGGTCTTTGGTATCTACCGAAGGACGTTTGCCTGTCTTTTGCATAAAGTAATCGGCAATGGCGTCTTTCACCCTATATGCCACAAATTTGGAATGGGTAAAATAGTCGGAAAAAGTAATGGCATCGATGGCAAAGGTACTGTCTTCGGTGAGATGTTCGTACCAGTTCATCGCCTTTATTTTTTTATAAATATCATCCGTATTTTTCGCTTTGAACTCATACACGGGTCGAAGTATACGCAAAGCCGTGCGGCAATGTACGTTAGCTTTGTACATGAGGGCAAGGTCGCCCTCGAAGGAAACCATACGTGTGCCTATTTCGAGATTATCGGCTCCCAAAGCGATAAGCTCCTCTGCCAAAACGTCTTCGAGACCGGCCATCGTTTTGGCTATCATCGCAAAATTTCTTTTTATCATCTATTTATTTAATAAGTACTGGTTAAAAATTAAATGACCATTTCGTTCCGGATTGCTTCACTCCACTACGTTTCGTTCGCAATGACGAGAAAAAAGCATTAGAAACATATCAATCTTACAATTTCACTTTTTTCGATTTGCCTTTCGATTCGTTGTGGAAAGCATCGATGGCTGTCACCACGTATTTATATTGCTTGCCGCCGCCTTCGTATGGCAGTACAATAGCCGCATCGCGGGTAACGGCAACAATGAACCGCGCATTCTCAAGATTCTCTTTCTCGCCTTTGGCAAAGCGGTATACTACGTAATACTGAGCCGTAGTAGGATCGTATTTGTCGGCATTGCTTCTCCAACTAAGGGTGTGGGTAGTAGCCGTATAAGCCTCCGTCAGTTTATCCACTTTCTTCGGTTTTTTCTTGTGCATATGGGTATATGCAGGTATGAGAGCCGGATAGCGGTGATAGTTATTTTTCAGACGGGTGGCAATATCCTTATAGTTGTCCAGCAATTCGTATGCAGGCCAGAAGCAATTGCCATGTACGGTGTTGAAACTACGCGAAAGCACCATCTTCTCATCTAACTGGTCGGCGCCCGAAGGGGATGTAGATACATCCATTGTACGCTTCACATCCTGACCAATGTAAAGCGGTTGCTCAAAATTGTTGAGCGCCCACCACTCTATCAATGTCTTATAATCGGCCGCTTTATTTCCTATTTCCCAGTATATCTGCGGCATATTGTAATCTATCCATTTATTTTTTACCCACAGTTTAACATCGGCGTACAGGTCGTCGTAGTTTTGAAGCCCGTTAGTATTGCTGCCCGATCCGTCGGGTGTATTTTTCTTGTTGCGGTAGATGCCGAACGGACTGATACCGAAACGCACCCACGGCTTGTTCACATCTATGGTATTCTTTATTTCACGAATCAGCATATCTACATTGTAGCGGCGCCAATCGTCGCGCTGATTCTGGTTAAAACCTTGCGCGGCCGCATAAGTATTGAAGCTTTTATTGTCGGGGAAAGGTTCTCCGGCTATCGGATAGGGATAAAAGTAGTCGTCCATGTGAATGGCATCGACATTGTAGTTCAGAATAATATCTTTTACCACATCGCAAATAAACTGCCTGTTTTCGGGAATGCCCGGATCGAAGTATATATTCTTTCCATATTTTACAAAACGCTCCGGATATTTGTTATAAATATGGTTGCTTGCCAACACGTCGCTCTCGCCCGACGTCACACGATAGGGATTGAGCCATGCATGCAGCTCCATATTGCGTTTGTGGCACTCTTCGACAAGGAAAGCCAGCGGATCGAATCCATTGTCGGGAGCTTTGCCTTGTGTTCCGGTGAGGAATGCGCTCCACGGTTCGAGATTGGATTTGTAAAACGCATCGGCATAGGGGCGTACCTGAAATATGAGGGCATTGATGCCTTCGGCTTGCAATTCGTCCAATACCCGGGTGAAGTATGCCTTCATCTGCTGGGAATTCATCGACTTGTAGCGGCTTTGCCATGCTGTGCTAAGCCATGCGCCACGAAATTCGCGTTTGGGATGAGCTATATCGGAGAAGGTTATACGTTTGGTTGTTCCGCAAGAGGCAAGTATCAGTGTAAGTATCAGTGTAAATAAAAACAGAGCGTTGGTTCTCTTCATAATTGATTATATTATAATTATTTCTGCAAAAATAGGAATAATAACGGAATATCTCATTTCGCAGGAATAGAAGCTGTAACAAAAAGCATCCATCTTAATAAATGAATGCTTTTATATTCTTAGTTGCCTCCCCAACGCTTCAGTTTGGGAAAATACATCCTCATTTGTTGAACAGCTTCATCACGTGTCAGATTGAGGCCTGTATCCCGATTGAAGTCATCTACATAGTTTGCACAATGTTCTATCATCTCATCCATTGTTACATCCTGTGTATAGCGACCATTTTTGAAGCAATAGATACAGTATTCCTCATTTTTGCTCCGATTGGCATTGGTTCCAAAAAGCCCTTCTTCTTCCATGGGCATGCCACAACTTTGACAAATTAGTTTACTTTCCATAATCTACGTTTTAGAGTTCGTATCATTGATAATACAATGATACAAAAAATAAGTGATTAAAACCATCACGGCCTTAATCACTTAAAAAAATAGTGTTTATAGATGATTATTTATTCCGTATATTTCTCGCTGCCGTCTAACGGCGATGTAGAAAGACCGCTAACAGCTTTATCCGCGGCCGGGTCGTCAGTACCCATAGCATTAAGCGCAGCAAAGTCTAATTGTGGACTGTTACCGTTGAGCGTTTTCATAAAGGGGGTTCCACTCTTTATATTATTAGTAAAATAACCGCCCATTTTCAGGAAAATAGCGCCCGATTGCGGGTTTCCGGAAGGCATGACACCCCCTGCATAATCCACACGTTCAAGCGCACCGGCGGTAGCGTCGTTCGTAAATGTATACTTCTCGCACTCGTAGAATGTTCCGTTCCGGCCAATGTAGTAGTCGTTGTTCCATGTGCCGTAACGCGTCAGGTGACCGGTTGCCGGGCCGAAGTTTTCAAGGAAGTGATGAGCGCCGGTGTACCACTTCAAAGTCGGTTGCACGCCATTATTGTCGACCGCAAGGATTTCCGCACGGCGCCATTCGGCCACAAACACCCATTCCGTACCGTTGTGGAACCAAGCTTTATAGAGCGACGAGTAAGGATATTTTACCTGATCGGGATGAGGCCTTACACGGGTCAGCATCTTCAGCACTTTTCCGGCAGGCCACATGGCGTTATAACGGCTTTGCCCGCCGGTGCCTTCACCTGAGAATACCGTATATGTGAACAATCTACGATATTCGGACTGATTATTAACGCGCACTAGCCTAGGCGCATATCGCCCTGCGCGCGGATCGGCCGGAGTTGTTTCCGGAACCGCATTCCAGATAGAGAACAGTACCCGGCGATCGGTCAGGCTATTCACCTGAATACCCGCATAACCTTCGCCAAAGCCGTTACACATAAAGTAGGAGTTCAATATATCCTGGCCTTCGGGTATAAACACTTCAGAATAGAAATATTCCATCTCTCCGTCAGGCTTGTCAGGCTTGATGTGTACCGATGGTCCGCGCCGTCCGAAAGTAGCGCTTGCCGACGGCACCCAGTTCAGCCCGGTACCGCTATAACCGCCCGAGCCGCGTGTTGCCCAGCCCGAAACCCATAATTCAGGGAAATAGAAATAATAGCTGCCGCTTCGAGTGCCGACAACACCCATATCCAACTCGATGGTATGCGCTACCTGCCCTTCGGGAATTTCCGGTAAAGCAACGCGATGCAGAATCAGCGTATCCGTATTCACGTTGGTCTTCGTGTAAAGATAATTGTAGTCGTAATCCGTTCCGTCATTTTCTTTCTTGGCCGGCACTCCATTGACCTTAACCTTTACATTCAGCGTATTGCCCGCAGCATTACCGGCACGCCCCCGCAATGCCAGTTGCAGTTCGCCTTTATAACGAACGGTAAAGTATAATTTGATGCGTTCCGTTGTTCCGGCAGTTGTCCATACCAATCCGTTGCTTGTACTTAACGACGCGCCCGACCCCAGTCTGGTTCCCATATCGTTAGTCGCCAAATAGGAGTTAGAATATGTCGGAATCTTATAGACTTTATACTTATCGGTCTCTTCTAACAGATGCCGGGGATTGTTGTCGCGGCCGGGTTCCGGCTCTTCTAACCATTTCATATACACTTTCCATGTTTTCTTCGATCCGTTTTCAGCACGGACGGTGTAAATCATCGGGCTCTGTGAAAAGTCCTGTATACTGCCCGATATGGGCGACAGGCTGGCATTGTCGGACACCGTAATCTGTGGACGGATCAGCTTGCTCACATACCAAGGAAC
Organism: Dysgonomonas reticulitermitis; assembly: GCF_054601275.1. NCBI lineage: Bacteria > Pseudomonadati > Bacteroidota > Bacteroidia > Bacteroidales > Dysgonomonadaceae > Dysgonomonas > Dysgonomonas reticulitermitis. The sequence goes on from NZ_BAAHWU010000001.1 coordinate 175,481, forward strand.
AAACACTGTGATCGAGTCTTTGTCTGTATCGATCTCCGTTTGGATTTTGTCTCCTTCTTTAAATTCGGCAAATTCGGATAAGCTAAAGTCGAACGAGAGTATTTGATTGATCCCCTGACGATTAGGATCAGGTTTATCAATCTCGGGATATTTGGTATCCTCACATTGTGAAAATACAAGGACGATAGTCAAAGCAAATAAAATATATTTAATTTTTTTCATAACAAATTGGCTATTAATTATTGAACTTTTCCAAACAATTCAATTTCACCCACAGAGCCATGCCCGTTGCGCGAGCCGTTCGGCGCTGAACCCTTCAGTACGAATTTCACGCTTTTAGGATTGGCTACCGATACAGGCAAAACAACCGTCGTAACGTGAGTTACAGCTATATTCGGCACATCATTGCCTTTATAGAGAAGCTTGAAACCATCGGCATCTACCGAGCCGAGGTCGCCGCCCCATCCATCCCAATCCACGCCGCTTGCATCTTCAATCGTGCTTGGAACGTCGGTGCCGTCGCCCTTCACCCAGATGCTGAAATAGCCCCAACGCCCGTTGGCAGCGCCATTATTGACGCGCGAGTAAATCATAATGAGATCGAGGCTTCCCGAAGCGTCTTCCACATTGTAGAGCAACCAATGGTCTTGATACTGCTTGCTGCTGGGACTGTATTCGCTGTGCCAGTAGGTGCCGGGGTCACCGTCATACGTAGCTCGGAACGATCCTTCGCTGGACTGTGCCGAACTGCAAGAACCACCTGTGATAACCAGCTTTCTGGTTGGAAGCCCTGCCTGTGCTATCGCCAGCGACGCGACGCGTTCTTTGCTCTTCACCGCCACAGTAGAGTTTCTCGGGCTAATAGAAACATTCGGCTGTGTTACAATTTCCAGATGCTTGTCTTTCACCGTGACAGACAACCAATCTTTCGCCGCGTCGGGCACCTCTATGGTAACCGATTCAGCAGTCGTATAAAACCGGTTGAGGTATGTTTCACCTTCCGCGACAAACGTCAAATTAGCCTCTTCAATAAATAGTCCTTCCGGTACCGGAATTTTATCTTCAGAGCATGAAAATAATGCCGCTACGAATGATAGTATATAAATAAATTTTTTCATATTAAAATCAAAATTAAATGATTGACTAATAGGTAATTACTGCGGATTCTGTTCCAATTCGATAGGATAAGCATTCAATTCCCGCTGCGGGATAAGTTCTACTATCAGCAAAGAAGTAGGCGCTACAGTAAGATGCACAGGTGATCCGTTCAAATGGCTTCCCGGATAGTTGCGATCGAGTGTCAATCCGTTACGGAATATATCATATTTGCGCTGTGATTCCCAAGCCAGTTCCAGGCGGCGTTCGTCAAGAATGTCTGTCAGATCTACCGAACTGAGTTCAGGAATGCCCGCCCTGCTGCGGATCGTATTTATATCTTCCAACCCGCCACCATTGAGATGGAATTCAGCTTCGGCACGATTCAAATACATTTCTGCAAGACGTATCATTACCGGTGAATAAAGGTGTGACTGATCTTCCTGCATAGAGCATTTGTAGATAAACCATTTCGGATAATCGTTCCTCTTGTTTATGGCATCCTCTATCACTACATAACGTTTTTTGGATGTTGATTTTTCTACCACATAGTAACCTCCGGCATCCTCTTGTACTACCGCGCTGTTAAAATCTTCCGGTTTTTCTGCGATGGTATAAGTTCCTCCGCTTTCAGTCACCTCACGGGTAACGTACATAGGAATATCGTTGATATATCTCAGCCATTTATAAGGAGTATCAAGTTTTTGCCCCCTGATAAAGCCATGACGTAAATCTTGCGGATATTTATCAAGCAACTGAAGATAAGTAGATGACGGATACATTTCACCCCAACCGACATTATCGATCTCGGCGTACAATGCTCCTACCGAATAATAGTCCATATTATACTTTTTAAAGTCTACGTCCTTATTCATGCGGATAGCAAAAATAGTTTCCGTATTGCTTTCGGGCACAGCATTTGCATAGTTCTGATAAGCAGTACCCTGCAACAAAGTATAACGTCCCGAAGAGATAACTTTATCCGCATACTCTTTCGCCTTTTGCCATTCGCCCATATACAGGTATACGCGTGACAAATATGCCTGAACTACCTCTTTGGATGCATAGATATCCGGTTTATTTTCGGTCATCAGCCTTTCAGCCTTTTCCATATCGCTTATTATCTGCTCATAAACCTGTTTTACTGTGGCACGAGACGGAAAATCTGTGATATCGGTGGTCAGTTTAAGAGGAACACCCGGATTTGTTTCCGGACTTTGTACATAAGGGCGTCCGAATACATTGCACAGGTTGAAGTATAAGAAACCGCGCAGAAAGTAATTTTCTCCCAGCAACTGGTCTTTTGATGCCGATTCACCTTCAGTAATCAACTCGATCATGGAATTAACATTGACCACTGCCTGATAAGTGTACTGCCACAGGTTAGCGGTATAATGGCTGGTATTGACACGCCGGTAGGTATAGGTATTGTAAAGTAAGTCGGATGTACTACCGCTCAACGAAATATTATCCCCACCATACTCCCCAACCTGATGAATAGGTTTAAAGTAATATTCCTCCTTCAGCTTGGCGTAGGTACCTCGCGTAATATTCTCTATATTGTTCGGATCAAGCCCTCCGGGCGGAACCGGAACCTCACTATAAGGCAGGCGTTCCAAATCGCATCCCACTAGCAGCAATGCCGCTACTCCTGCTATAATAATTTTTTTTAGTTCGTTTTTCATTTTATTTTCAGTTAAAGATATTTCAGTTAAACGACAATCTGAAGTTAAATTAGAATGTAAGATTCAAACCCACTGAGAAGCGGCGCGGAGCCGGATATTGCATACCTTCGCTAACATTACCGTTGTTTCCGCCGGTAATTTCCGGATCGAAACCGGAGAAATCAGTAATCGTAAATAGCTTTTCACCCGATAGCGTGAGATCCAAAGCTTTAACCTTTATCTTATCCAGCATCTTCTTAGGCAATGAGTATGTAAGGCTCAGGCTGCTCATTTTAAAGAAGCTACCGTCTTCGAGATAGCGGGATGAAGGTTTTTCAGACATTTTATTGCCTCCCCATATAGCTTTAGGATGAGTAGCAATATCTCCCGGCTTTTCCCATCTGCTCCATCCGTCCTTAAGCTTCATCGAATTAAATTCAGGGTACGCACCATCGTTATCGAAGAACTGGCGCGCCCCGTTATAGATTTTGTTTCCTGAAACAAATGTCATGCCTGCCGACAGAGTAAATCCTTTGTAACTGAACGAAGTAGTCAAACCTCCCGCAAATTTAGGCTGTGAACTGCCCATTCCTACACGGGGGGTAGCTTCATTCCAATTGGTAGTAAGCCTACGGCCGGTAACATTTCCATCGGCATCGTAATTGTAGATATACCACATAGGATCGCCTGTGTACACATCCACACCTGCCCATTCGCGCAAGTACCATGCATCTACATTTCCTCCTTCTACCCTCTTTTTCTGAGCGCTCATATCTCCTCCTTCAATATAAGGTTGTCCTTCATATAATTTTTCAACTTTCCCTTTGTTGAAACCTATATTGAAATCGGCTGTCCAGAGAATGTCTTTGGTACGGATAATATCCGGGCTAACCACAATTTCCACACCCTTGTTTCTTATCGCGCCTACGTTGCGCCACTGGTGAGGGTATCCTGTAATGGTAGGAAGAGGAATATTGTACAGCAAGTCCGAAGTGTTTTTGTCGTACCATTCTATACTTAAACCTACACGGTCGAACAAACGCGCGTCTAAAGCAACGTTGGTTTCATAACATTTTTCCCATGACAGGTCGGGATTCCCCAGGCGGCTTGGAAATACGGACGGTATACCATTATATTGTGTTGAAATGGAATATACCGACAGATAACCATAGTTAGAGCCAGGAACGTTACCTATAGATCCGTAGCTGGCGCGTAATTTCAGCTGATTGACCCATGGAAGGCCTTTCATAAACTCTTCTTGATGAATAGCCCATCCCGCGCCGAACGTAAAGAAATTACCATAACGGTTATTCTTACCGAAACGGGATGAACCGTCTCTACGGAAAGAGAACTGAGCCATGTATTTGTCATCGTATGTATAGTTGGCATTGAAGTACACGGATTGTATGGCATATTCGTTGATACTACCGCCCACACTGTAAGGATTGGCCGCTACGTCTAGCACTTCGCTACCTGCAGGAATGCCTTGTCCTTCAGACCTGTTCATTTCGGCGCGGTAGTCGCTGAACTCATATCCCAGGAATGCGCTTATGTTATGCACCTGATTGAATGTATTTATATAACGCAGCAACTGGTTGGTATAGCGTGTAGTATAAAAGTTGTTTGTTGCCCCGATGCTGCCACTATAACCTTCGGCTCCGATTGCTTTCGGGTCGGTATAACTTTCGTCAAGTGTATAACGATAACCTATATTATTGGTAGATTCGAATATCAACCAGTCCGTAAATTTATAATCGAAGCCTACGGTTGCCGAAATACCGACTGCTTTCCCCCTGCTCCATCCGTAAGGTATATTGTAAAGATAATTGCTCATATCGCGTCCGTTCCAGTCGGATTCGTCACCTGTACGTACACTTCCATCTTCATTATACGGGTAATCCCATGGTAAATTAAGCATAGCCGAACGCACGCTGTGCTCCTGTGAGAAGTTACGGTAGAAACTACCTGAGAACTTGGTTTTGATAGTTAACTTATTGTTCACCACATAGTCGTTGTTGCTGCGAAGGCTGTAACGTGTGTAGTCGAACCCTTTCATAGTACCTTCTTCTTTGTAATAATCCGCCATCAGGAATGAACGGGTCTTCTCACGGCCTGCAGTATAGCTGACAGTATAATTCTGAGACAAAGCGTCACGTGTGGCAATATCGAACCAATCTGTGTCGTGCTTCAACAAGTCTTCTTTAACCCATGAAGTAAGATTCCCACCCATAGATGAAGTATAATCATAGAGTTCCCTCGAGTTCATTAATTTGAAATTACCAAGGTACTGTGTGGCAATGCCAACTTTTGCCGATATATTCAATGCATTTTCACCCGACCGTCCCGATTTAGTGGTAACAATGATAACCCCGTTAGTGGCGCGCGAGCCGTACAGAGCCGTAGCAGCCGCATCTTTCAGTACACTGATGCTGGCAATTTCATTCGGGTTGAGCGGAGCTCCTACCTGAGCCACTACACCGTCGATAACCCATAACGGATCTGTTGGTGAATCGAATGAACCTTTACCACGGATACGGATTTGCGCTGCTTCGCCCGGTTTTCCCGAAGTGTTGAGTACCTGTACTCCGGCCGCTTTACCCTGCAACATGGAATTCACACTGGGGGAAGTAACAGTTTTCAGATCTTTTTCGTTGATTACAGCAATAGAACCGGTTACCGAACTTTTCTTCTGAGTACCGTAAGCAACAACGATCACTTCGTCCAGAACAGAAGATTTGGACTGTAATGTAACATTTATTGTTTTCTGATTTCCTACAGTCATTTCCAATGGTTCGTGTCCTACATAGCTAAAGACAAGAACCGGGTTTTGTCCTCTCAGGCCAATAGAGTAATTCCCGTCGATATCGGTCATTACACCATTGGTTGTATTTTTTTCTGTAACGCTGACCCCCGGAAGAGGTTCTCCTTCGTTATCTGTAACTTTACCGTTAACAGTGATTTTTGCCTGATCGATGTCTTTCACATCTGCTAACTCAATATTTGCAATAATATTCGCGGCATTATCCCTATAAATAATAACCTGGCGGTCTTCGATCTTATATCCGGATGTTTTATCCAGAATTTTATCCAAAATCTGGGAGATAGTACCTTTGTCAATGGATAAATCGACGCGCTTATTTACATTTACAGCCTCATCGTTGTAGAAGAAAATATATTCGCTCTTACTTTCTATTTCACGGAAAACATCTTTCAGGGCTTTATTGTGAACCTTCAATGTAAGTACTGTGTTTTGGCTGTACGTGGTACTTGCAGAGATTACTCCGATTCCAATAAACATCAAAAAAATACTTATTTTCATTATCCGCAAGCATTTTTTAAATTTATAACATGGATGGTTCTTTTTAATGAATTGTTTCATAGAAATACCATAGATTAAAGTTAATAAAAGTTTAATTTCTAAATTAGGGTAATAAGTTAAAATTCAACTTATTCAAGATTGATCGGCTCCTTTTTTTTCATAAGCTATTAGTTTTTAGGGTTTTATTTTTTTTGGGGTAGATTCGATTTTTATTTTTTCACCGTTTATTTTATAGCTGATAGGAGCTGTAATTCCAATATATTTGAGAGCATTCTCCGGAGTTCCCTTCAGATCCAGTTTTCCACTCACCCGGATATTGCTAAAGTTCTTCGCGTCATATATGAATGAGATATTGAAATATCTTTCTAATTTTTGAAGTACCAGATCAAGGCTCTCACTTTTCAGCATCAGGTATCCATGTATCCATGACACGTAGTTATCGACGTCTACTTCCTGAATATCCGCCTTACTGGAAGCTATGTCGTAAGAGAACATCTGGCTCGGATATATTTTATAGCTGCCTTTCAATTCCTTACTTTTGATATTGACCGCACCTGATACCAGAACTACCGACTGTGCATTCGCATCGTTATATGCCGAAACGTTCAATTTCGTCCCCAACACATTCACGTCCATATGGTTTGTTTTTATAATAAAGGGACGGTCTTCGTCTTTTGTTACATCCAGATACACTTCGCCCACAAGGTATATTTCTCTTTTATCCTCGTCGAAAACCGTTGGATATATAAGTTTTGTGCCGGAGTTTACCCATATTTTAGTTCCGTCGCTAAGGGTCAGGAATGTGGTTTTTCCATAAGGAACAATCAGCTGATTGAGCGATGGTTTTCCATTCTCAGCGCCTTTTATTTCTTCCGAGTCCACATTGATACGTCCTTTGTCATCATATACTACCTGCGAACTATCTTTGCGTATATTAACCACTTTATTGTTTGACAATATCAGGCTGATATCCCCCGATTGCGCTGTCTGGTTATCATCCAGCATCGACGCATAATCCACCTCTATTTCAGTTTTATTCGAGGAAACATAGAAGTAACCTCCCACCAATAACAGAACGATAGCGGCAACAGAAGCGACCTGCATCCATCTTCTCAAGAAGAATCGTTTCTCCATCTTGTCTCTTCCTATATTTTGCTCGATCCTTTCCCAAATGAGCTTTTTTTCGTCGATGGACAAGGCCGGCTCTTCTATCTTTATATTTTTTATTATATCTTTCAAAGTGTAAACGTTGTCTTTAAGTTCGTCATCCCTGTTCATTTCATTTTCCCAGAACGCATCCAGTTCCGGTGTCGGGTTAACTATCCATTTCATGAATAAGTCATTATCCAACAAGGAGGAAATAATATTGTCCGAACAATTTTTTCTCATTTATTATAGAGATTATAGAATACAAACGATACTCGCAAATCGTTTGTACTCAATTTGTAATTAATTATTTTTTAAAGAAATCTATGATTCTAGTCGAATATCTTGATAAACAAAGCAATAAAGAGGGAGAAATCCATATTTTCTCTAATCTTGGATATCGAGCGATGGATTAAATTCCGGGCCGACTGATAATTTATTTGTAGCAATTCGGATATTTCTTCGTACGATAAGCCCATCTGGTAACGCAGATAGATAGCCTCTTTTTGTCTTGGATTGAGCAAGCTCATCACCCGCTCAAATTTTTCTTTTATTTCTTCTTCATTTTCAGTTTCTTCCTGATCGTTGGAATATTGATATGTGGCAATGAAAGGCAGATCTTCGGGAGACACATAGGTCAACCGCTTATTCCGGGCAATGCTGTCGAGGATCATATTCTTCAAAGAAAACAAAAGGTAAAATTTAGGATTGGTAGTCGGAGAAATCGATGCTCGATTATTGTGTAACTTTACGAATAGATCTTGTATACAATCTTTGACGAGACTTTCATCTGCAACAAATTTCATCCCGTACCGGTAAAGCGGGTCTAAAAATGTTTCAAACAAAATAGAGAACGAGATTTCATCTCCCTCCCTGAATTTGTCCCATTGTTCTATTATGTTTTTGTCCAAGCCTTGCTAAATATCAAAAATTTCTACAAAAATAACAAAAACTAACAAAAAATCTTATTCGTTCTTGTTATTTTACAAAAATGATATATATTTGCAAAAGAAAAAAGAAAAAATGAGTTTTCGATTAACAAATACATTTTGGTGGTGGCACTTACAACTCAAAAAGTCGTGAGCAAAGCTGGTATGTATATATAATTGGGAATAATGAAATACAAAGCTTGTCGTAACTCACGACAGGCTTTTTTTATAACAGAAAAAAATTAAACTCAACATAAAATGGAAAAATTTGCAGTAGACATCAACGGTTATTATGGAGAATTCGGAGGGGCTTATGTACCTGAGATTCTCTTCGATAATGTGGAGAATTTAAAACGTACTTATCTCGAAGTATTGAACGACCCCTCGTTTCGCGAGGAATACAATTCCCTGCTCAGGGACTATGTAGGGCGTCCGTCTCCCCTTTATCCGGCAAACAGGCTTTCCAAAAAGTACGGATGCAAAATATACCTGAAACGCGAAGACCTGAACCATACGGGTTCACACAAGATAAACAACGCCATCGGGCAAATACTGTTGGCTCGGCGCATGGGTAAAACCCGCGTCATTGCCGAAACAGGAGCCGGACAACACGGTGTGGCAACAGCTACCGTCTGCGCACTGATGAATATGCAGTGTATCGTCTACATGGGAGCTACCGATGTAGAACGCCAAAAGCTGAATGTACAGAAGATGGAAATGCTGGGAGCAACTGTCGTACCCGTAACCAGCGGCAATATGACATTGAAAGATGCTACCAACGAAGCTATCCGCGACTGGTGCAGCAATCCCTCCGACACCTATTATGTAATCGGATCTACCGTAGGGCCTCATCCCTACCCCGATATGGTAGCTCGCCTGCAATCGGTTATCAGCGAAGAGATACGTAAGCAGCTGCTCGAAAAAGAAGGCTTTGAAACGCCCGATTATGTAATAGCCTGCGTAGGCGGCGGAAGCAACTCGGCGGGAACAATTTTCCACTTCTTAGACGAACCCGAGGTTAAAATAGTACTTGCCGAAGCCGCCGGAGAGGGTATAGACTCAGGGAAATCTGCCGCTACCATCCATCTGGGAAAACTCGGTATCATTCATGGAAGTAAGACACTGATCATGCAGTCGGAAGACGGACAGATTGAAGAGCCTTACTCTATCTCTGCCGGACTCGATTATCCGGGTATCGGCCCGATGCACGCACATCTGGCTAAAACAGGGCGCTCGACAGTTCTTGCCGTTACTGACGATGAGGCCATGCAAGCTGCTTTTGAATTGACAAAACTGGAAGGAATTATTCCCGCCATTGAGTCGGCGCATGCTCTGGGAGCGTTGGACAAAGTCAATTTCAAACCGGACGATGTGGTTGTACTCTGCCTGTCAGGACGAGGGGATAAGGATATGGAAACGTATATAAAAAGTTATAAGTAGTAAGTAGTAAGTAGTAAGTAGAAAGAATGCAAAACAAAAGCTAATAGCTATAAGCTTAAAAAATATGAAATACAAAATAAACGTCAAAACAAAAAAGCTTCTCGCCGACCTTCAAACACCGGTAGGCATTTACCTGAAAGTAAGGGATGTATATCCCGAATCGGCTCTATTGGAAAGTTCCGATTATCACAGTGCCGACAACAGCTTTTCATTTATCGGTATCAGCCCTATCGCCCGGTTTAAGGTAGAAAATAACGAGATAACCCGTACCTACCCCGACAATACGGTAACGCAGGAAACATTATCCTGTCACGAAAAACTAACTTATAAATTCCACGATTTCGTCAAGCAATTCGATGTACAAGGAAAAAATGAAACCGGCGTCAACGGGTTCTTAGGATATACCTCCTACGATGCTATCCGCTATTTTGAAGCCGTAGACCCTATAAATAAAAAACTGAACAATGCCGATGTGCCGGAATTCTACTATATTTTGTACCGTTTTATATTGGTAATCAACCACCTGAAAAACGAACTGACAATAGTAGAAAATGTGGTGGAAGGCGCAGAAGAAAAAGCGCACGAGCTGGAAGCCATCCTCACCAATAACAATATAGCCTTGTACAATTTCGAGACTGTAGGCAACGAGCAATCGATGATCAGCGATGAAGAGCATCAGGAAATGATAAAGAAAGGAATTGCCCATTGCAAGCGTGGCGATGTATTCCAAATCGTTCTCTCGCGCTGCTTCACCCAAAAGTTCGCGGGAGACGACTTCAAAGTTTACCGTTCGCTCCGTTCCATCAACCCTTCGCCCTACCTCTTCTACTTCGATTTCGGTTCGTACCGCATATTCGGCTCATCGCCCGAAACCCACTGCAAAATTGCTAAAGACAAAGCCTATATAGACCCCATTGCCGGAACATACTTCCGCACGGGAGACGACGAAAAAGACCGCATCCTCTCCGAAAACCTGTTGAAAGATGAAAAGGAAAACGCCGAACATGTGATGCTTGTCGACTTGGCACGAAACGACCTCAGCCGCAATTGCCACGACGTTAAGGTAGAGTTTTACAAAAACGTACAGTTCTATTCTCATGTCATCCACTTGGTTTCACGGGTTAGCGGCGTTATCGAAAAAGGAAAAAACAACATGGAAGTTTTCGCCGACACTTTCCCTGCCGGAACATTGTCGGGCGCACCCAAAGTAAGAGCGATGCAACTGATTCGCGACATCGAGAAACAAATGCGTGGCGTATATGGCGGTTGTATCGGCTACATCGGCTTCAACGGCGACCTCAATCAGGCCATCACGATACGTACATTCCTCAGCCGCAACAATACGCTTTACTATCAGGCAGGAGGAGGAATCGTTTCCAAATCGGATCCCGAAACCGAAGTCATGGAGGTGAAAAATAAACTGGGCGCTCTGACCAAAGCCGTAAAGTTTGCAGAAGAATTAAGAAATTAAATCAGCTTTTAGCCGATAGCTGTTAGCTATTAGCTGTTAACTTTAATAAGATCCTATGTTTGAAAGAGATAAATATGAATAAGTAATAAAAATACTTCATGGTTTTATAAAACAAATAAAAAAGAATTAATAATCAGGCTTTAGCCAAGCTATCAGCTAACGGCTAATAGCTAACAGCTCTTACAATATGAAAATCCTAATATTCGACAACTACGATTCGTTCACATACAACCTCGTTCATCTGGTAAAGGAACTGGGATACACCGACGTTGATGTACACCGCAACGACAAAATAAGCCTTGCTGATATTGCAAGATACGACAAGATCATCCTGTCGCCGGGCCCGGGCATTCCGTCCGAAGCAGGCTTGCTGCTTCCTCTCATAAAAGAATACGCCGGAAAGAAATCCATACTGGGCGTTTGTCTCGGACATCAGGCCATCGGTGAAGCATTCGGGGCAAAACTCGCCAATCTGGAAAACGTTTACCACGGAGTGGCGACACTAGTCGATATTGTAAAACCCGATTATCTTTTCGACGGATTGGGAAGCAAAATAGAAGTAGGTCGCTACCATTCATGGATAGTAGATCCGAACGGACTGCCCGATTGCCTCGAAGTAACAGCCACCGACAGCAAAGGACAAATTATGGCTCTCCGTCATAAAGAATACGATGTGCACGGTGTACAGTTTCATCCCGAGTCGGTATTAACTCCTGCCGGAAAAACAATAGTGAAGAGTTTTCTTAATAAGCCATTAGCTCTTAGCTGATAGTTTTTAGCACGCAAAGCGATAAATAAAAATAATTATAAACGAGAGCTATCGGCTAAAAGCTAATAGCTATAAGCTTTAAATAAAATTATGAACAAAAAAATCTTACTGACCGAAAACGACATTCCAAAGAATTGGTACAACATTGTAGCGGATATGAAAAACAAACCGCTTCCGCCACTCAATCCTCAGACAAAAGAAGTATTAAACCCCTCCGACCTGGAGCCTGTATTTGCCAAAGAGCTTATCAAACAGGAACTTTCGCAAGAGAGATGGATCGAAATACCCGACGAGGTAAGGGAGCTCTACAAAATATGGCGGCCAACCCCGCTTGTAAGGGCTACCGGATTGGAAAAAGCGCTAGGAACACCGGCCCATATTTACTTCAAAAACGAAAGTGTAAGCCCTGTAGGTTCGCACAAGCTGAACTCGGCTTTGCCACAGGCGTATTACAATAAAATGCAAGGCATCGAACGCCTGACCACCGAAACAGGAGCCGGACAATGGGGCGCAGCTTTGAGCTTTGCATCCAGCGTATTCGGTCTCGGACTGGATGTATATATGGTAAAAGTAAGCTACGGACAAAAGCCTTACCGCCGCATGATGATGCAAACATGGGGAGCCAATGTAGTAGCTTCGCCAAGCAACACAACCGATTCGGGAAGAAGCATATTAGCCAAAGATCCCGACAACTCGGGAAGTCTGGGTATCGCTATTTCCGAAGCTGTGGAAGCAGCCGTAAAAGGCAAAAACACGAGGTATACGCTGGGCAGTGTGCTCAACCACGTTATTCTGCATCAGAGCATTATCGGATTGGAAAGTGAAAAGCAAATGGAGATTGCCGGAGAATATCCCGACATCGTGATCGGATGTTTCGGTGGAGGTTCTAACTTTTCGGGAATAAGCTTCCCTTTCCTTCGCCACAAACTAACTGACGGTAAAGATATTCGCGTAATAGCGGCCGAACCTGCAAGTTGTCCGAAACTGTCGAGAGGTAAATTCGAGTACGACTTTGGCGATACTGTCGGACTAACGCCTCTATTGCCGATGTACACGCTTGGGCACGATTTTCAACCTGCCGACATTCACGCCGGAGGACTTCGTTATCATGGCGCGGGAACTATTGTCAGCCAATTGCACCGCGATGGCTTCATCGAAGTACAGGACATTCCTCAGATAGAAACATTCGAAGCAGGACAACTCTTTGCCAACACCGAAGGGATCATCCCGGCACCGGAATCTACCCACGCTATTGCATCTGCTATCCGCGAAGCAAAGAAAGCGAAAGAAGAAGGTGTACAGAAAACGATACTTTTCAACCTGTCGGGACATGGATTGATAGACATGACAGCCTACGACACATACCTGAGCGGAAAGATGACAAATTATAAATTAACTGACGAGGATATAGCCAAAACAACAGACATTTTAGAGAAATTGGTCTGAATAAAATTCGGTATGGATATTTGTCCTAATATTAGCCTGCTAACAAAGTTTTTTTGTCAGAAAATTATTACCTTAACGGCCGTTTTTAAAAACAAGTATATAACGATATAAACAGATCAGCAACTATTTTGTGAATTTTAAAATTCGGTCAAATGAGCAACATTCACACCTCCTATGTAAGGATAAAGCGAAGAGACGGCCGGGATATGTCCGGCGATGAGGTCGATTATTTGTTCAACAATGTGGTCAATGTTCACGGCGATTTCGGTTCTTACTGGGTACGCATCGTGAAGAAGTACAGGGCTTCCGGACAATGCTTGAATATCCAGTTCGGATCGGGTAAAAGGACGGAAAACATATTGCGGCTTCCGGAAATTTTCAAAGAATATTATGTCGTGGAAAGGATCAATTACGAACACAGCCTCGACCATATATTCGAGTACGGATACAAAGAAGGCGATGCCTTTGCCTCAGAAACTCCGCCGCGACTGTGTAAATATGCTTTCGACAAGGTAATCATTACTTGTGAGGAAAACTGGCTGAAAAAGGAAGGAGCCGAATGGATGAGCTCCGACACGCAGGAACTGCTGATAGACGGATCGTATTACTGCTGCAATTGCAGGTCGTACGTAGACGTGTACGATGATTCTGAATATTACGGCACTCAGATAGGCTATACCGAAGATTATCCATACGACTATTTTGTGCTGACCGAATCGTCTGCCATACAATTTATCGACCCTCCGTTTTTGGAACAGCTATGCGCCGGCAAATTTGTAAGGATGCCCCGGTCTTCGAAGATGGAATTCCTTTACAAACACAGGAAGGTACTGAGTATACGGAAGACGGGGCTTGGCAATATAGAAATATCGTCTGCCGACCATTGGGACAATTGTGTGGATGAGGCTTACCTCGAAATGAGAAAGAAATTAAAAACTTTAAAATAATTTGATGAAAAATCTAAGCTGGATTGCTTCACTACACTATATTCCGTCATTGCGAGGGCTTGACCCGAAGCAATCCAGTAAGAAGAAAATTAAGAACCTCTTTGTCATTCTGAACGAAGTGAAGAATCTCTCGAAAACAGAGATGCTTCCTATCGTCAGCATGACAAAAATAAAAAGTCAAGATGGCTTGAACTTATAGAAAAAATGAAACAAACACTAAACAGATTATTTGAACATCAATATCTGAACCGTGCCGAAGCGAAGGAAATACTGACCAAGATGGCGGCGGGGGAATATAACGATTCGCAGATTGCCGCATTTATTTCGGTATTCCTGATGAGAAGTATCAGTGTAGACGAGTTCCTCGGATTTTCCGACGCGCTGCTCGATCTTCGGGCAAATGTAGATGCGTTGGCAGCCTACAACCCTATCGACATTGTAGGTACAGGTGGCGACAACAAGAACACGTTCAACATATCCACCCTGTCTTGCTTTGTGGTGGCGGCATCGGGTTACAAGGTAGCCAAGCACGGCAATTACGGAGCGACATCGGTTAGCGGGGCATCCAACGTAATGGAACAGCATGGAGTAAAATTCACCGCAGATGTAAGCAAGCTGGAGGAATCGCTGGATAAAACCAACATCGCATACATGCACGCCCCCTTGTTCAACAATGCGCTGAAAGTAGTAGCGCCTGTACGTAAGGCATTGGGAGTGCGCACGTTCTTCAACATGCTGGGGCCGGTGGTCAATCCCATCAAACCAAAACGGACTGTATTGGGTGTATTCAACCTGAAAATGGCGAGATTATATTCCTACATGTATCAGCAAACCGATGTGGATTACTCTATCGTTCACAGCCTCGACGGGTACGACGAAATATCGCTGACAGGCGATTTCAAGATCATCAATAAGTTCGAAGAAAAAATCTGCAGCCCCGAGCAAATAGGCTTTACCCGTTGCTTGGAAAAAGATCTGGACGGAGGAGCAACACCCGAAGATGCATCCAGAATATTCGACAATGTGATAAATAACGTAGCGACCCCTGCCCAGAAAAACGCAGTGATTGCCAATGCAGCCACAGCCATACAGACAATCAACCCGAAGCTTTCGTTCGAAGAATGCGCGGCGCAGGCGAGAGAGTCGATAGACAGCGGACGGGTGAAAGAAACGCTTGAAAGGTTTTTAGTTTTGAATACGTAATGTTATAAGTAGTAAGTAGAAAGTAGAAATCTTGAAATCGAATTTATATATATGAAAAAAGTACTGATAATCAACGGGCATCCCGACAGGGAAAGTTTTTGCTTCGGATTGCACGAAAGCTACAAAAAGAGTAGCCTGCGAGCGGGTAATGAAGTAAAGGAAATCATCCTTGCGGATATGACCTTCAACCCCATACTGATGTACGGATACCGCAAACGCACCGAGCTGGAACCCGATTTGCTCGAAGCATGGGAAAAGATAAAATGGGCTGAGCATATCGTTTGGATATACCCTACATGGTGGGCATCGCCACCCGCATTGCTAAAAGGCTTTATCGAACGTGTTTTCCTGCCCGGATTTGCATTCGAGTACCGGGAAAAATCGCCGTTCCCCAAAAAACTGCTCACAGGAAAGACTTCCGAGATAATCAGTACAATGGATGCCCCTGTATTTTACTACAAATGGATAGTAAAGGACATTGGCGGAAAAATGATACGTAAAGATATAGGAGCATTCTGCGGAATAAAAAACAAACGCACCACCTATCTGGCAACGCTAAAAACATCGACACCCGAACAACGGCAAGGTTGGCTGGAGAAAGTAGAGAAACTAGGAAATAAGGGATAAGTTATCTTAAAAACCATAAGTATAAAACCGCTATTTTTTATTAAGTTTGCATTACATTTTTAATAACAACTAAACACACACTATGAACTGGACTACAACCTTACCATTTATTCTC
This sequence comes from Dysgonomonas reticulitermitis, assembly GCF_054601275.1. NCBI lineage: Bacteria > Pseudomonadati > Bacteroidota > Bacteroidia > Bacteroidales > Dysgonomonadaceae > Dysgonomonas > Dysgonomonas reticulitermitis. The sequence continues at coordinate 191,652 of NZ_BAAHWU010000001.1, forward strand.
GACAATGTCGATGGCGATCTTAAGATCGTATACACTCCGATGAATCAAAGATTTTATCAGAACGGACAGGAAATAAAAAGAACCGGCTCTGTTTTCGGCGGACAAAAGTATAAAGTAGAAACTACCGATGGCGGCGACAACATCGTATCGGTAAAAGGCAATCTAAAAAACGGAAGACAGATCGTATTCAGGGGCGAAACAATAAATCTGGAAACTCCAATCAGTACATTGGCTCTTATTCTTTCATTCTTGCCTTTCATCTTTATTGCTATTCTAGTATTTTCCTTACTGGGAATAACAAAGCAGCACTTTGGAATTATAGACGGAGCACTATTAGGGGGTTGCGGGGCTCTGGGAATGCAGATGATAGCAAATATGCTACGTGGAGAAAAAGATTTTATCAAACAATTAATATACAGTATAGTTATCGCAGTAGCTGCAACTATTTTATTTATCGTACTTGCTCTGATTGTCGGATTCTTTTTTGGTCTGATCTTCGGTGTGGCATTTTCATTATTTTAAAAATTAAGTTTTGAGTCAAAAAAGTACACTTATTATGTCGATGGGCCGTGTCAGGCTGGCCATTTTTAGCCTGTATTTTTGTACCGGCATCTGTTTTTCAAGCTGGGCGAGCCGCATACCCGACATCAAAATAACCTTAGGATTGGGAGATGCGGCGTGGGGTACCATCCTGTTGATGATTCCCGTAGGGCAAATCTGTGGGATGACTATCTCCGGTTTACTGATCTCTAAAGCAGGAAGTAAGCGGATATTTCCAATCGCCCTTACAGGTTATGTGTTGGCGTTGCTGGCTATCGGCATTTCATCGACGGAATACGCACTGATTATGAGCCTGATTGTCTTCGGATTCTTTGGCAACTTCTGTAATATATCCGTCAACACACAGGCTGTGACTCTCGAAAATGCTTACAACCGCCCTATCATGGCATCGTTTCACGGAGGATGGAGCCTAGCCGGACTGACAGGCGCGGCAGTAGGATTACTTATGGCATCGTTACATATACACCCGGTATATCATTTCTGTATTGTCGGCGCTCTTGTAATCACCACTCTGCTTGTCAACAAACCCTATCTGCAAGACGATTTGAAAAAAGAAAAAGACCCTGCCGATATTGCCGCCAAAAAGAAAAACAAGCCCGAAACATTTCTGTTCCTATTGGGTATTGTGGCCTTCTGCGGAATGGCAGCCGAAGGCGCCATGTCGGACTGGAGCGGGCTATTCCTGATAGATGTGGTAGGTACTGAAAAACATTTGGCTCCTATCGGATTGGCAGCTTATATGATTACCATGGCATCGGGGCGCTTTATGATCGATAAAGCCACACAGCGGTGGGGACGCCAACGGGTAGTTCAGGCAGGAGGAATACTTATTGCCACAGGACTGTTTACGGCAGTGGCTTTTCCGCATTTCATCACTACGATTATCGCCTTTATGATTATCGGTTTTGGTACAGCGGGCATCGTGCCGACAATATACAGCGTAGCCGGACAGCATACCAAAATACCGACAAGTATTGCACTTACCATCGTTTCCAGCGTCAGCTTCCTCGGTTTTCTGATGGGGCCTCCGCTGATCGGGTACATTGCAAGTGCAACCAATCTGCGGTATTCTTATGCACTGATCGGGCTGTTTGGTATTGGCATCGTAATATTGGCATCTGTGATCAAGATTTTCAGAGTAGATAAGAGAAGAGTATAAAATGAAGAATATGAAAAACTAAAAATATTTTTGGCTCTGCCGATTTTCAATTCACTTTTCACTTTTAGCTTTTCACTTTTTTTGGATTGCTTCACTCCGACTCGCAATGATGGAAAAAGAAAAAACTTATAGAAATTATGGCAAATATATTAGACAAAATAATTGCGAATAAAAGAATCGAAGTTGAGCGTCAGAAAGCCGCACTTCCTCTAGTCGATTTGGAGTATTTGATTCCCAATGTAGAGGCGGTAAAATCATTCAAAGAAGCTTTGGCTAACTCTCCGACAGGTATCATCGCCGAATTTAAACGCCGTTCTCCGTCCCGAGGCTGGATATTCAAGAACGCCAGAGTTGAAGATGTTATTCCTCTCTATTCACAAAACGGAGCCAGCTCCATATCCGTGCTTACCGATATGGACTTCTTCGGAGGGAACCTGAATGACTTGGAAGTGGCTCGCAGCTTGACAGACACCCCTCTGCTCCGCAAGGATTTCATGATAGATGAATATCAACTCTATCAAGCAAAACTGTCCGGGGCAAGCGCCATACTGCTCATAGCTTCGGCTCTGACTATCGCTGAAACAAAACAACTGGCACAAACAGCCAAAGAACTCAGACTCGATGTACTGCTCGAAATACATAACGAACAGGAGCTGGGTCACATCAACGACAAAGTGGATGTAGTGGGCGTTAACAACCGTAATCTGGGTACGTTCGTCACCGACGTGCAAATCTCGTTCGACCTTGTTGAAAAAATACCGGACGAGTTTATAAAAATATCCGAAAGCGGTATTTCGCTGCCTCAGACTGTTATCGATCTGCAAGCAGCAGGCTATCGTGGTTTCCTTATGGGAGAAAACTTTATGAAAACCGCCGATCCGGGCAAGGCTTTAGGCGAATTTATAATGCAACTGGGATGAAAATTAAAGTCTGCGGGATGAAGTATCCCGGTAATATAAGGGAATTAAATAAGCTTCCTGTTGATTTTACAGGGCTGATTTTCCACAAAAAGTCTCCCCGTTACGTAGATGACCTGAAACCGGCGGACATCCGGAACTCATTTCACGGAGGTAAGGAAAAGGTTGGCGTATTTGTGAATGCAGACATGGATTATATTATACAGATGGTTAACGAATACACCCTATACCTAATCCAGCTACATGGAGATGAATCCCCCGATTTTTGCAAGGAACTGAATAAAACGGCGCCTGTTATCAAAGCTTTCAGTATCACAGAAAATTTCGATTTCGACCAAACGAAGGCTTACGAAGACATCTGCGACTATTTCCTTTTCGACACAAAGACACCCCGGCATGGAGGCTCGGGACTAAAATTCGACTGGAAAATACTGGACAGATACAGCGGCAACACGCCGTTTTTCCTTAGCGGAGGAATTTCTTCGGAAGATGCGGAAAGGATAAAAGAGATACAACATCCCCAACTATATGCAGTAGACCTTAACAGCAGGTTTGAAACTGCACCGGGACTTAAAGATATAGAATTAGTGGAACAATTTATTAAACGACTAAAAGATGAACAGGATCAACCGGCTATTCAATGACAAGCAAAAAGACATACTATCCATCTATTTTACAGCAGGATTTCCTCAACTGAACGATACATGCGAAGTTATCCGCGAGTTGCAGGCAAACGGTATCGACCTGATAGAAATAGGCATCCCATTTTCCGATCCGATGGCCGATGGCCCTACAATTCAGGACAGCGGAACAGTCGCCCTGCGCAATGGCATGACTTTGAAAATACTTTTCGACCAACTGAAGGGTATTCGCAAGGATGTGGCTATCCCCCTGATTATGATGGGATACCTGAATCCTGTGATGCAATACGGTTTCGGAAATTTTTGCAAACAATGCGCCGAAACAGGTATAGACGGCGTGATTATCCCCGATCTGCCATTCAACGACTATATCAATGAATACAAACCTGTTGCGGACAAATACGACATCAAGGTAATTATGCTTATCACCCCCGAAACATCTGACGAACGCATCCGTCTGATAGACGAGCATACCGACGGGTTTATCTACATGGTGTCTTCGGCATCTACCACAGGAGCGCAAAAAAGTTTTGATGAAAAGAAACAGGACTATTTCCGCCGTATCAACTCTATGGGATTGAAAAACCCTCGTCTGATAGGCTTCGGTATATCGAACAAAGCGACATTGGAAGCTGCCCGGCAAAATGCAAGCGGAGCAATCATCGGCAGCAAATTTATAACCCTGCTGAAAGAAAGCGCAAATATAAAAGAGGCTGTGAAGGCGTTGAAGAAAGCGTTGGCGGAGTGATTTCAGTGAACAGTAAGCAATGGCGCAAAGCGAAAAAGGCTACAAAGTTAAAAGCTAACTGTTGACTGCTGTCTGTTGACTGTTGACTGATAACTGATTACCTCTTCCTGAGAATATTTATATCACCGCCTTTCTTGTACTTGATACCATCCGAACCTTCGGCCTCGATAACATAGAAATAAACACCGGTGTTTACATATTTACCGTTGTACTTCCCGTCCCAGCCTTTCGCCGGGTCAGTCCACTGGTAAAGCTTCGTACCCCAACGGTTGAAGATCGTACACTTGAATTTGACCAGGGATTTGTATGCCACTCTGAACTCTGCATTAGAGCCAGATGGATTGCCCGGAGAAAAGTAGTTAGGCACATCGAGATCAGATTCGGTTACTTTCACAGATACGCTTGTCGTATCCACACAAATAGAGTTACGGTCGGCTACTTCAAGAGTTACCACAAAATCACCCGATTGCCCGAATGTATATCTGATATCCTTATCCGTATAGCGGGCAACCGGATTTTCCATATCCTTTTTATTGTAAATAAACCACGTGTAATATGCGGTCACAGGTTCGTTGGAATATCCGTAAAAACTAACAATAACCGGGGCTGACCCTACAATCGAGCCATTTTCTTCGATTCTCATCTCGTTGGGAGCGTTCCTTAACTCTTTCTCGGCTACAATATGCGCTTCGCAAGTAACAGCCATTTGCGCCTGCATCGAAACAGTCAGAAGAGATATAAACAATAATACCGGTAGTTTTTTCATTTTAGAAGCTATTAGCTATTAGCCGTTAGCTGGTTTCCAATACTTAGAAAGCTAAAGGCTAAAATCAAAATAAACAACCCTCTATCTTTTAACGGACAGAGGGTTCTCTTATTATTTTATATCGAAAGTATTATATCCGCCTTCTTATTGGTTGGCACCGAGGGCAACGCCCACCTTCTTAAATACTCTTTCTATTCTTTCCAAAGCAATATCGATTTGCTCTTTTGTATTCGTTGCCATCAATGAGAACCTGATCAGCGTATCGGCAGGAGCTACAGCCGGTGAAACAACCGGATTGACGAAAACACCTTCTTCGAACAACATTTTGGTGATCATGAATGTTTTCTCATTATCTCTGATAAACAACGGAATAATCGGGGTAGAAGTATGACCGATTTCGAAGCCCCGGCTACGGAATCCTTCCAATGCATAGTGGGTAATATCCCACAGATGCTGAATCCTTTCAGGCTCAGACTGTATGATATCCAACGCGGCGCTGGCAGCAGCTGTAGCGGAAGGCGTCGCACTGGCGGTAAATATATATGCACGTGAGTTGTGGCGAAGATAATCGAGAATAGTTTCATTTCCTGCAATAAATCCGCCGATAGAAGCCAACGATTTACTGAATGTACCCATAATGAGTTCTACATCATCAACAAGACCGCATTGGTCTACAAGCCCCTTACCACTAAAGTCTTTACCAAAAACGCCTAAGCTGTGTGCTTCGTCGACCATAACGCTGGCATTGTATTGTTTTGCCAGACGTACTATTTCCGGGAGATTCGCCACATCGCCTTCCATACTGAATACACCGTCGACAACGATAAGCTTCACCTTGTCCGGCTCGCATTTCTGCAATTGCTTTTCAAGAGAATCCATATCATTATGGCGGAACTTCAACTTTGTTGAAAACGAAACCCTGGCGCCTTCAATGATTGAAGCATGATCCAACTCATCCCATATGATATAATCTTCACGACCTGTTATGCAGGACAAAACACCTTCGTTGACGCCAAAACCCGTAGAATAGACAATAGCATCTTCTTTACCTACAAATTTCGCCAGTTTTTTCTCCAGCTCCACATGTATATCAAGTGTTCCGTTCAGGAAACGTGATCCGGCCATTCCCGTACCATATTTCTTTACGGCATTGATGGCTGCTTCTTTTACTTTGGGATGATTAGTCAGCCCCAGATAGGCATTAGAGCCAAACATCAGTACTTTTTTACCATTGATGACTACTTCCGTGTCCTGATCGCTCTGGATTTGTCTAAAGTAAGGGTAAATTCCGGCGGCGCGCGTTAATCTTGCCGCGTCGAACCGATATAACTTATCAGTTAATAAACTCATATTCAATATTACAACAAATATCTATTACTATAATTGCTACCTGTCAGTTTTGGATTCTACTCACAAATCGCAGGCTGCAAAAATAGCTAAAAAAAATCATAAAGAAGAGGTTTTGATATAAAATTTTAAAAAAGGATAATTTAAGACAATCTTATATTAATTCTAGCCGCAGTATATTGCTTTTTTTCTTAATTTTGTGGTTTGGTCTGATATATTGTCAATTATACAAAATATTAGTCTGAACAGAGAAAGAAAGACCAAAAACTGAATGGCAAAAAAGAAAAACAAACATAATTTCTGGAAGCGGTTACACTTCAAATACCGTCTTTCGGTAATGAACGAAAATACATTGGAAGAAGTATGGAAGATAAATGCTTCCATGTTTTCGGGCGCCATGTTGCTTCTCGTCTTTGCCGGCTTTCTTATTACCGTGACATCCATTATCATTATTGCCACACCCATCCGTTACTACCTGCCGGGATATCTCGACGCCGAGATACGTGAAAAGGCTATCAGGATGTCTTTCAGGGCAGACTCGTTGCAAGAACAAATTGACAATCAGAATATATACATAAACAACATGCGGGGTGTATTTGCCGGAAGAATACTGAATATAGATTCGGTAAAGACGACAATGGTAGATACCGTATCCATTCCGGATACCGATCCGTCACTTCAGAAATCGAAAGCCGAACGCGAGTTTGTACAACGGTACGAAGAAGAAGAAAAATATAACCTGTCTGTTCTTCCGGCGTCGGTTACCGGCTCTGCCGAAAGCTTCATTTTTTACAAGCCGGTGAATGGCTCTATTGTCAGCAAATTCAATCCTTACAACGGGCAACATGGTTTAATCCTTAAAGTTTTATCGAAAGAAACCGTTCAATCCGTCATGGCCGGCACTGTACTGTCTGCCGGTTATGACATCAACGGCGGATACACAATTCAGATACAGCACAAAAACGGGTATGTTTCAGTGTATACAGGTAATACCATGCTATTGAAACAGACAGGAGACAAAGTGCGGACAGGTGAAGCTATAGCTGTCGCAGGAAGCGATAAAGATAAAAACGACGGGACATTCGCAGGATTTGAGCTTTGGTACAAAGGAAGCCCTGTAAATCCGGAAGACTTTATCCTGTTTAAATAAAAATTACCGGATAACATGAAACGAAATATTGCAATACTTGGTTCAACGGGCTCCATCGGCACACAAGCGCTGGATGTGGTGCGCGAACATCCCGGACAATTCGAAATATATGCGCTTACTGCAAACAACAACATAGACCTGCTCATAAAACAGGCCAGGGAGTTCCAGCCCGAAGTTGTGGTTATTGCATGCGAAGAAAAATACAACCGGCTGAAAGAAGCCTTACACGACCTACCCATAAAAGTATGGGCGGGAAGTGATGCCATTGCACAGGTGGTAGAAAGCCAACCGATAGACATGGTACTCACGGCCATGGTGGGCTATTCGGGATTGAAACCAACCATAAATGCCATAAAAGCAGGAAAAGCGATTGCTTTGGCAAATAAAGAAACGCTGGTAGTAGCAGGCGAGTTGATAACAAGCCTTGCCCTGGAAAATAAAGTTCCCATTTTGCCTGTCGATTCCGAGCATTCGGCGATCTTTCAATGCCTCAACGGAGAGCGTTCCCCCATCGAAAAAATCATCCTTACGGCATCAGGCGGCCCGTTCCGTAATCACTCTATGGAGCAGCTCCAAAAAGTAACAAAGAAAGAGGCTCTGAGACACCCTAACTGGAATATGGGCGCAAAGGTTACGATAGACTCTGCCTCGTTGATGAACAAAGGACTGGAGATGATAGAGGCTAAATGGCTGTTCGATGTCAATCCCGATCAAATAGAAGTTGTGGTTCATCCGCAATCGATCATACATTCAATGGTGCAATTCGAGGACTCGTCGATCATCGCTCAACTGGGATTGCCCGACATGCACCTGCCCATACAGTACGCGCTGGGCTACCCTGCACGCCTGAAATCGAACTTCGAACGTCTCGATTTCTTCAAGCTGAAAACAATGACTTTCGAAGAACCGGACACCAAACGTTTCCGCAACTTGTCTTTTGCTTTCGAAGCGGCAAGAGCAAAAGGAAATATGCCTTGCGCCATGAACGCAGCCAACGAAATAGCCGTAGCCGCCTTCCTGCAAGACAAGATAGGATTCCTTGAAATGAGTGACGTGATTGAAAAAACAATGCAAAAAACAGCTTTCGTACAGGTTCCGGCATACGACGATTATGTACAAACCGATATCGAAGCCCGCAGTATAGCACAGGAATTTATAACCCAGCCCCTCCAACCTCCCCAAAGGGAGGCCTGATTCCCCCTGCGGGGGAACTAAAGGGGGCTAAACAATATAATATATAACATAATTAAATGGAAACAATTTTAATCAAGGCACTACAATTAATTCTGAGTTTATCGATACTGGTTGTAGTACATGAGTTCGGCCATTTCCTTTTTGCCCGGATTTTCAAGATAAGAGTAGAAAAATTTTATCTTTTCTTCAACCCATGGTTTTCCCTGTTTAAGTTTAAACCTAAAAACAGCGAAACCGAATACGGTATAGGATGGCTCCCTCTTGGCGGCTACGTAAAAATATCGGGAATGATAGACGAATCGATGGATAAAGAACAAATGGCTCAGCCTGCCCAACCGTGGGAATTTCGTTCCAAACCGGCATGGCAACGCCTGTTGGTGATGGTAGGAGGCGTTTTGTTCAACTTTATCCTTGCTATTTTCATTTTTGCAATGATATTGTTTGCATGGGGCGACAGCTATATACCATTCAAAGCCGTAAAAACGGGTATGGAATTTCCTGCTGTAGCCAAAGAAGCCGGATTTCAGGACAAAGACATACTCATCAGCGCCGACGGCAAAGAACTTGCTCATCGCGCAGGCGTGGTGTATATGAACACTGTTATGCACTTTATCGATGCGAAAGAGGTAGTAGTAGAACGCGACGGTAAACCGGTAACAATAACACTTCCCGAAGATTTTGCGGAGAAAGTGATTGCAGACAAAGAAGTTCCACCTTATTCGTTTTGGGTGTCGCCTGTTGTAGATTCAGTCATTGCAAACAGTGGCGCCGGCAAAATAGGGCTGATGAAAGGCGACAGCATTGTAGCTATTAATAATGTCAGTGTGGCATCCAATAACCAGACTATACGCGAGTTGAAGAAAACAAACAAAGACTCGCTTGTTCTGGTTTCATTTTACAGAGACACCACTCTGATCACTGCTGTGGCAAAACTGGACAGCACAGGCGCTTTAGGTTATTATCCTAAATTCGATTTGAAATCGTTAATAAAAGAAGACGAATACGGATTCTTTGCCTCACTGCCTGCCGGAGCCGCCTTGGGCGTAAACACCCTGAAAGGCTATGTAGCGCAGGCTCGCTTTGTATTTAGTAAGCAGGGAGTCAAAAACCTCAGCGGATTTGCCGGAATAGGAAACATGTTCCCTCCTGTTTGGGACTGGCATGCATTCTGGGCTATGACAGCTTTCCTGTCCATCATTCTGGCGTTTATGAACATTCTGCCCATTCCGGCATTGGACGGAGGCCACATCATGTTCCTGCTCTACGAGGTCATTACCAAGCGGCAACCAAGTATGAAGTTTATGGAATACGCGCAGATGGCAGGGATGGTGTTCATCTTGCTACTGCTCATAGTAGCCAACGGAAACGATATACTAAGGATATTTTTTAAGTAGAAAGTAAAGAAGTTAAAAGTAGTAAGTTAAAAGTGATAAGCCAAAGCACTTAAAACTCATTACTCAAAACTTATAACTTATAATTATGACAGTAACGGAACTTATAAATAAAAATGATAAAACAGCTTTTTCTTTCGAGATTTTGCCCCCGTTGAAAGGCAACAATATAGAAAAAGTTTACAATATAATAGATAAGCTGATCGAATTCGATCCGCAATACATCAATATAACCACGCATCACAGCGAATATATCGATCAGGTTATGCCAGACGGTACTACCAAAAGGGCAAATATCCGCAAACGTCCGGGATCGGTAGCTATTGCGGCAGCCATTCAACACAAATACGGGGTAACAGCCATACCGCATATGATCTGTAAGGGATTTTCGAGGGAAGAGTCAGAATATGCGATGATCGATTTAAATTTTCTGGGTGTCCATAATTTATTACTTTTGCAAGGAGACGGCAAGCGGCTGGCTCCTGAACAGATATACCCCAACCGGAACGAATATGCGACCGAGCTTCAGCAGCAGGTCAACGATTTCAATGAGGGTATATCCGAAGACGGTTCTACTTTCGAAAAGAACGCTACGCCTTTTGCATACGGAATGGCGTGCTATCCGGAAGTGCATGAAGATGCTGAAAGCGCGGAATCGGACTTGTTTTACATGAAGAAAAAAGCGGACAACGGAGCTGAGTATTTTGTTACCCAGATGTTCTTCGATAACCGGAAATATTTCTCCTTCGTGGATAAATGCCGCAAGGCTGGAATCACACAACCGATCATACCGGGAGTGAAGCCAATTGTACTAATGAGCCAATTAGAAGTTCTTCCCCGTATTTTCCGTTCCGGTATTCCCGAAGAACTGGCATCCGAACTGCGTAAGTGCAAAACGGACGATGAAGCCAAAGAAGTAGGCGTGGAATGGGGTATCAAACAATCGAAGGAGCTAATCGCACACGGTGTACCAAGCTTGCACTTCTACTCGCTGCTGGCAACAGAAAGCGTGAGAAGGATAGCAAAGGAAATATACTAATAAGCTGTTAGCCTATAGCCATAAGCATTTATAAAGCGACATAGACTATAAGCTAACGGCTAACAGCCAAAAGCTAATTGAAAAAATGTTTTTTAAAGATATAATAGGGCAAAAAGATGTAAAAGAGCGGCTGACACGTACAGCCAGAGAAGGGGTAATACCCCATGCACAGCTCTTCTGCGGACCGGAGGGAATCGGCAAGTTTCCTTTGGCGCTGGCTTATGCCCAATATCTTAACTGCGAGAATCCATCGGAAAACGATTCGTGCGGGCAATGTCCATCCTGTATCAAATACAATCATCTGGCACATCCCGACTTGCACTTTGTTTACCCTATCGTAAAAAAAGCAGCGAAGAAAAAAGAAGTTTGTGACGACTATATTACCGATTGGCGCAACTTTATAAAAGAGAAGGATTATTATTTCAGCTATAACCAATGGCTGGAGTATATCGATGCCGAAAACTCGCAGGGGCTGATCTATGCGAAGGAAAGTGAGGAAATTCTCCGCAAACTGAGCCTGCGCATCTATGAGGCAAAGTACAAGACCATGATTATCTGGATGCCTGAAAAGATGCACGAATCGTGCTCCAACAAGTTGCTCAAGATCATAGAAGAACCCACGGACAATACAGTTTTCCTGCTCGTTTCCGATACGCCCGATAACATTATTACAACCATACAGTCGCGCTGCCAGCGGATTAATATACACGGTATAGAAAAACAAGATATCGTACAGGCTTTGGAGTCGGCATACAACATCACGCCCGAAGATGCCGGGAATGTCGCACACCTGTCGAAAGGCAGCTACCTGAAAGCAATAGAAACAATTAGTCTCGACGAAGAACACAAGCTCTTCTTCAACCTGTTTGTACAAATGATGCGTGCTTCGTATGCACGGGATATTAAACAAATAAAAACCATAGGAAACGAACTGGCAGGCGTAGGACGCGAAAACCAGAAAAGTTTTCTGATATATAGCCAGCGGATGATTCGTGAATACTTTATAAGTAATCTCAAGCATCCCGAAATGATATACGTATCGTCCGACGAAGCAAATTTCGGTACCCGTTTCGCTCCGTTCATCAATGAGCGCAATATTACCGGATTTATGGACGAACTGGCCTTGGCCGAAAGACATATAGAACAGAACGTAAATGCCAAAATGGTATTTTTCGATCTGTGCCTTAAAATTACTATGTTGATAAAAAGTTAATTTCAAAAATTTAGTAATTTAGGGGACGCATAACTTACAGTCGACAATCTGCAAACCGCTAACCGTTGACTGTGAACCGTATAAACCCACAAAGCCGGAAAAAGGGGCTTTGTTTTATTAATTAAATATTATATTACAATGAATTCAAACCAAAATACATACCCATTCGATTGCCAAGGTACCTGCAAAACACCCATAGGATGTACGTGTGCCAAATCAAATGGAAAAGTACCGGAAACAGGAGAAGTAGAACTTTCCGCCAAAACCGCGGTTAAAACATGTGGATGCAAATCGGGAGGAAGCTGTGGCTGTAAGTCCGGTGGAGGTGGTTGCTGCGGTTCAAAAAAAGGAGGCTGTTGCAGCGGAACCAATAAACTGGAAGTATACAATTGGCTGCAAGATTTGCCGGAGATAGCAGGCGAATCGCAAATGGTAGAAGTACAATTCAAGAACACTCGCAAAAGCTACTACCTCAACAGTAACAACATAGAAGCATTTAAAGGAGATATGGTAGCCGTAGAAGCCACTCCGGGACACGACATCGGCGAAGTTACGCTCACCGGCAAACTGGTGCAGTTGCAAATGCTGAAAAACAATTACAGAGGCGAAACCAAGCGCATCTACCGCATAGCCAAGCCCAATGATATAGAAAAATGGAACGAGGCCAGGGCTAAAGAACATAAAACAATGTTGCGCGCGCGTGAGATAGCCGAAGAACTTGCTTTGGCAATGAAAATCAGTGACGTAGAATATCAGGGAGACGGCAATAAGGCCATTTTCTACTATATAGCCGACGAGCGTGTAGACTTTCGCCAACTGATCAAGGTATATGCTTCTGAATTTCGTGTAAAGATAGAAATGAAACAAATCGGGGCCCGTCAGGAAGCAGGGCGTGTAGGCGGTATCGGTCCATGTGGACGCGAATTGTGCTGTTCCAGTTCCATGTCGAACTTTATTTCGGTATCTACATCGGCTGCCCGTTTACAAGACATTCCTTTGAATCCGCAAAAACTCGCCGGACAGTGTGGTAAACTGAAATGTTGCCTCAACTTTGAGGTCGATACATATGTAGAAGCGCAACGAAAGTTGCCTTCCCGCGAAGCTGTATTGGAAACAAAAGACGGTTCATTCTACCATTTCAAAACAGATATCCTGTCCGGGGAAATGACGTATTCGACAGACAAGAATTTTGCCGCAAACCTTGTCACTTTACCTAAGGAACGTGTTTTTGAAGTAATCAAGATTAACAAACAGGGAGGAAGGCCTGCCCATTTGGCGAATGAGGCTCAGGAGCAAGCAGAAAAACCGACATCACACGATATCCTGCAAGAGAATATCAACCGGTTTGACAATAATAGAAACAAAAAGAAGTTCTCGAAAAGCAATAATAACAACAATAATGAAAACAAGGATTTAAACCGTCAGGGCAAAAATCCGGAAAACAGGCTACAACCAAGAAACCAAGGCAACAACAAACAGTTAAATATTAAGCCTGGAAATAACAATCAGAACCAGCCAAGCCAACCGAATAATCAGGTTCAACAAGAAAATAAACAACCAAATAATAATCAACAGGAGAACCGACAACCTGGCTACCAGCAGGAATATCGACACAGGAAAAACCGGAATAGAAATAAGCCGTACAGAAATAACAATGGACCGTCTGATCAGAAAAAGCCTGAATAATAAAGCCCTTCGCGCCCTGCTGTGCGTATTCTTGGCCATTGTTTATACCTCTTGTAATCATCGGGAGATATATTATAATTTTCATGAATTAAAGAATACGGAGTGGGCACAAAACGATACGCTGTTTTTCGATATAGACTCTACCCTTTTCGAACTGAACAGGCCTTACCTCATGTCGATAGAAGTTACCAATAACGTAAATTATCCTTATCAGAATATTTGGTTCTTCGTACAAATAAATCTGGAAAACGACAGTACATTCAGTGCTATCTCTAAAGAATACCTGTTGGCTGACAAGTTTGGAAAATGGAAGGGATCGGGCTTCGGCTCATTGTATCAGCTTTCACTGCCGATGGATGATATTGTATTTAAAGAGAAACGTAACTACCGGATAAAGATCGAACACGGAATGCAGGACGAATCTCTGATAGGAATAGAGAAGCTGGGAGTAAAAATAAGCAAGGAATAAATAAAAGAAAGCGGGTGTTATTAGAAGACTACACCCGCTTTTTTCCTCGTACTATTGAAAAACCTCAAAACCTATTCACCCAAATTATTTATCTTCTGTTTCTTTCACTTGATGCTAAACGATAGCTACTGTTAGACGATGAACGTGTCGATTTAGTATCCTTATTGTTTGATCTTACCGAAGGACGGCTGCCTTCTTTGCTTCTGTCCGGACGGCTATTATTGTTTCCGTAATCCGGACGGTTATTGTCCTTCCGGTTGTTATCGTACTTCTTATCATTGCCTTTATTCCTGTCCGGATTGTTGTTTCCGTAGTTATAGTCGCGGTTCGGGCGAACGCTGTTACCCTTATACTGGTTATCCCTGCGGTCATAATTGTAATTCTTATAATCGTATCTATAATCGCGTTGAGATTTGCTCTTTGAGAACCATACTACCTTATTCCGGCGACTGTCATGGTAGCGGTTGTCGCGGCTGTCGCGTATAACTACCTGATTGCGGTATCCTCTGTAACGGGCATAATCTCTGTAATGGCTATGGTGATATCTCCAAGGATCATTCATATTCAATACCACTTTATACATTCCGTACAAATCGTAGTGACGATATGCATATGGAAGATAACGGGCTGAGATCCAGTGTCCACGATCGAAATAGTAGAACAACGACATATTTACATCGTAGTAGCAGTCAATATCAGGAAGGTAGTAATAGTTCACATAGTCATACCCTACCGGACCCCATGCAGGCTGACGGCCTATATTGATGTTGATGCTTATATTTTGAGCTTCTACCGGATTATTAAAAGATGCTATTCCTATTAATAATGCAAATGCGACGATAAACTTTTTCATAATGCTGCGTTTTAAGAAGGTGAATACTTTTTATTTTCATCTCTTTGTACCTTTGATATGATTTTCACCAAAAAGATTAATCACAATTCATCTCTTTAAATTTTATTAACATAGTAAAATCCTTCACGAATTATTAACCACATGAAAACAAATCAATTACCTGCAACAAACAAAGATTTGTCTAATTTTAGGTTCTGAGAGTAAATGCTTAAATTTGTAGAACTTGTAAATATATCGCGGCTGTACATATTATTCCTTATATATCGGAGAAGGCATAAATATGCTTCACACGATAAATAGTTATCATTATGTTTTGGGGGAAGTACTATAATGGTTCGGTTATATTCATCCTTTTCTTCTGCGCGCAATCACAGATTGCTTGCGTTCTCAACATATGATCATCACTGCCCCGCCTGCGGAACTAATGCGCGGGAGGCTGACGCACGACAAGCGGCTGCCTCGTCGTGCGTCAGCTGCGCCGTTAGCTTCAAGTACGGGGCACCCATAGGACGAAAAGGCGTTAAAAACAAAAACGTGTCTGAGCTTATCAAATGATTCGTATACTACAAAACCCGGAGCGAGTTTTTTTGTTTAGCCTTTAAGTCCGTTATGGGTCGGACGTTGAAGCGGGGCGCAAAAGCGTTTTTGGTTCCTTTTGCGGCTTTGGGCAAAAGGAACGCTAGCAATCTGTGATTGCGCGCAGTAGAAAAGAATTGAACAATAAAATATATCAATAAGCTTTTTATGTAAACTTAATCATAGTACATGACAAAAAATATTACAAAATCTTATATTGCCCTTACAGGGCGCGGTTTCAGGGGATTTCGTTTTCCCGCCCAAGGCGTTGCCATTGGGCTATATTATGTAGCCCCTTCAGGGCATCAAGGAAATAAACAGGCTGAAAGCCTGATATATTCCAGCCCGGGGTAACACCCCGGTGAGATGACAACCGAAGGAACTGCGCCCTGTAAGGGCAACACAATAAGCCTTTTAAATATATATAAAATATTTTTTGTCATGTACTATGAAACTTAATATAAAATGATTCGAGTTGCTTTTATTTTTACAGCGCTATTAATCCTGCCTTTCAAAAGATTATGCACAACAGAACATTTAATGTGAAAGTTTATTCATATAAGTCTGATGGAACGGTTTCCAGAGTTGAGCAAAGAGTGACGTATTCTAATAAAAGAGAAACAATAAAACTATGAAAATAACATTGAGCTTATTATTATTGATCGTAACAATGAACTGCTGTTCTCAAAACAAACAAGACAATACCGAAAGGTTAGTCTTAGGAAAAGAGCATGCTGAAAAAGAATTAAGAGAATCTTTATCAGATAGTCTGCTTCATAACGTTGTAAATAAAGACAAAATCTTAATTGACAAAGAAGAAAATGCAGTAAAAATAGCAGAGACGATACTGTTTCCAATCTACACCGAAGAAAACATTATCAGACAACGTCCGTATGAAACCTACCGAATTAATAACTACTGGGTTATTAGTGGAACATTACCCAAAGGATATCTTGGCGGCGTTTTCCTTATAATACTGGATGCCAGAGACGGAAAAGTAATACGTATAACGCATGGAAAATAAAACATTTATACTAACTAAAAACATAAACACATGAAAAAGACATTTGTAGCATTATTGATGCTGGCAGTAACCGTAATGGGATATGGTCAAAAGCCTATCTTGAAATTCAAGTCGAATGGAAATTTCAAAATCGTACAATTTACCGACGTCCACTACAAAAAACTAATGAAAGAATCGGAGGTAGCCATACAGCTAATCAATGAAGTGCTGGATACCGAAAAGCCCGATCTGGTAGTTTTCACAGGAGACATAATTTGGGCGAAACCTGTATTTGAAGGATTGGACGATGTTTTCGATCCGGTATCGAGGAGAGGAATACCCTGGGCGTATGTATTTGGCAATCACGACGATGAATTTGGAGTTTCGCGTCAGCAATTAATGGACTATGCCACCCGGAAACCTTATTGTCTGGCTCAGGCAGGCGATAAATCCTTGTCGGGAGTAGGTAATTACATACTCGAAGTGAGAAATGCAGCTAAACCGGACAGCATTGGTTCGCTTCTATACTTCTTCGATTCAGGAGCATACACCCCGATAAAAGAAATCGGAGGCTACGACTGGTTACGGCTCAATCAGGTGAATTGGTTTAGCGAACAAAGCGCGGCTTATACCAAAGCAAACAATAACAATCCTTACCCGGCATTGGCTTTCTTCCATATTCCATTGGCAGAATATCCTATCATGAAAAATTCTGAGAACGCTCAAATAATCGGAAGCAAAGATGAAAAAGAATGCAACGGCAGAATCAATACAGGCATGTTTGCGGCTATACGTCAGGCAGGCGATGTGATGGGAACATTTGTGGGACACGACCACAATAATGACTATATAGGAGAATACTTCGGCATATATCTAGCTTATGGTCGCTACTCGGGTGGAAAAACCGTATATAACGATCTTGGTAAAAACGGTTGCCGCGTGATAGAACTCAAGGAAGGGAAACATGAGTTTTCTACTTACATACGTCTACTTGGTGGCGAAAAGCTCTATCTTGTTCATTATCCTGAAACATTCAAGAAAGCAGAAAAATAATATAATATCAAAGAGGCTGTCCCAAAATATTGACAGCCTCTCCTTATTATTATGATCCAAATATTGAATTAAATCCAACGAACATAAGCAAAGTCCATACGGTGTGCCATATCCGGATGTTTAGGGAACACACGATATGCAAAATTACACAGACCCGGTATTTTCGCTACAGTCTTCAACTCGAGGTAAACTTTAGAGCCTTCTTTCTTAACTTGCTTGAACTCCATCGAAGAAATAAATTTATTCACTTGTTGTTCGGCATCGTATTCAACAATTATACAGTCTACACCAAGATCGCCAACCATGTCTTTCTTGTCGATAACGACTTCTATTTCTATCTTTTCGCCTTCAATAAAGTGAGCATTTGTCAACTGCGATCCATCAGCGATACTCTGTCCGTTAACAGTAAAACGATCTACAGTAAACTTATCCCATTTGGTTGCAGTATCTTCTTTCCATGCCGCAAGTTCTTTAGCTTTAGCATAATTATTTTCCGTCACCAATTTAGAACGTTTAGCTTCCGGGCTATAGAAATTCCTGATATAATCATCTATCATTCGCTTGGTAGTATATTCAGGTGCGATATTAGCTATCGAGTTCTTGATAAACTGTATCCACTCAGGAGAGTATCCTTTCGAGTTGCGAGCATAATAAAGAGGAAGTATATCGTTTTCGAATGTAGAGTATATTTCCAGCGCATCCAGCTGATCCTGATATGCCTGGTTTGTATAAGTACGCTTGTCGGTCAATGCCCAACCTGCATCTTTACGATAACCTTCGTACCACCATCCGTCGAGAACCGAGAAATTCAGTACACCGTTCATTACAGCCTTTTCACCCGAAGTTCCCGAAGCCTCGAGCGGACGGGTAGGTGTATTCAGCCAGATGTCTACTCCCGAGATCAGACGTTTTGCCAGACGCATATCATAGTTCTCAAGGAAGATAATCTTTCCTAAGAATTCAGGACGACGCGATATTTCGACAATTTGCTTGATCAATCCTTGTCCGGCTCCATCGGCAGGGTGAGCCTTACCTGTATAAAGAAACTGTATCGGATATTTCTCGTTGTTCACCAGTTTAGCCAGACGGTCGAGGTCGGAAAACAACAAGTGAGCGCGTTTGTATGTCGCAAAACGGCGTCCGAATCCTACAAGCAAAGCATCAGGGTTGATCTGGTCTACAACAGACATGATTGCCGAAGGCGCTTTCTGGTTCTTAATCCAGCCCTCTTTCACTTGTTCGCGAACGTAGTTGATCAGACGTTTCTTCATCGCCATGCGAAGCTTCCATATCTGCTCGTCCGAAACACTGTGTATCTTAGACCATATATCGTGATTAGACTGATCGTCATAGAAATTCTTGTCGAATGTTTTTTCGTACAATTCTTTCATTTCTTTGGCTGTCCACGTCGGCATATGCACCCCGTTGGTAACATGTCCTACATGCAGTTCTTCGTGGAAATAACCCGGCCATATAGGCTGGAACATTTTACGCGATACTATTCCGTGCAGATAGCTTACACCATTGGCCTCGAGACAAGTGTTCAGTGCGAATACGCTCATACTGAACTTCTCGTTGCTACCCGGATGTTCACGTCCCATATCTACAAAATCTTGCCAGGTAATTCCCAAACGGGCGGGATAATTGCCCATGTATTTACCTAACAGTCCTTCATCAAAATAGTCGTGTCCCGCAGGAACCGGGGTATGCACAGTGTACAAACCGGATGCGCGCACGACTTCGAGCGCCTGGTTGAATGTAAGTCCCTCACCTTCTATAAGGTCGAGCAAACGCTGTACGTTGATTAGTGCGGCATGGCCTTCGTTACAGTGATATATTTCTTTTTTAATACCCAATTTGTTAAGCAACAAGATACCGCCGATACCGAGCAGATACTCTTGTTTCAACCGGTTTTCCCAATCTCCTCCGTATAGCTGGTGCGTAATAGGACGATCCCATTCGCTATTCAGCTCCATATCGGTATCGAGCAAATATAAGCTTATACGGCCTACATTTACTTTCCATATATTTACATATATATCGCGATCGTGGAATGGAACAGCCAGGATCATCTGGTTTCCGTCTTCGTTCAGTACCGGTTCGATAGGTAGTTCGTTGAAATTCTGGGGCTCATAGTTTGCCACTTGCTGTCCGTCGGGAGAGATAGACTGTGTAAAGTAGCCATAACGGTATAGAAAGCCTACTCCCGCAAGGTCGACATAGCTGTCGCTGGCTTCTTTCAGATAATCGCCTGCCAAAACGCCCAAACCTCCGGAATATATCTTCAAAACAGAGGTAAAACCATATTCCATGCTGAAGTATGCAACTGATGGTTTTGCCGTATCATATTTTTTAGACATATATGATTCGAAATTCTTAACAACGCTTTTCACCTTGCTTAATAGGGCTGCATCTTTAAGAATTTCTTCTATTCTTTCGTAAGAGAGTTTTTTTAACAGAAAAACAGGATTATGCGCTGATTGGCTCCATAATTGAGGATCTAATTCTGCAAAAAGGTCCATTGCCTCATTATTCCATACCCACCATAAGTTACGTGATAGTTTTTCCAATGACAACAGCTCCTTAGGTAGATTAACTTGCGTATACGCACTTCTCCAACTCGGAGTGTTCGAATTACTCGCTTTAATTCTCATAATTTTATTTTTATACTATAATAGACTGATCTTGAGTGTAGACTGCAAATATAACTAATTTAAAGGTTTATTTTTCTGCATTTTGTAAAATAGAACACCGCAACGATTGCAAACGATTGCGTACCAGAAGTTTTAAGTTTTAAGTTATAAGTATTGAGTATTGAACTACTTACTACTTACTACTTACTACTTACTACTTACTACTTACTACTTACTACTTACTACTTATTTACTCTTCCCCCTTTCATTGGCCTCATCAAGTGCTTGTGCATAAGCGTCCTGATAATAGGCAAAGAAGTGCGCCCAATCGGCCAGAGAGGCTCTGTCCAGAGCAGCTTGCCGTAGCAGGCGCTCCTGTTCGGCACTTTTGGTTGTCATTTCAAATACACGGTTGCAAATATCTTCCGATACTTCCATAAAGTTGTAATCGTCGCGTGTAATAACCTCTGCACCGTCGTCCATTCCGCGCTCATCTCCCATCTTACGCATCCAGAGCCCAAATCCGGCCAAAGACGTAGTAATAGTAGGCACCGAAAAGGCGATACTCTCGTGCGGGGTATATCCCCACGGTTCGTAGTAGGACGGGAAAACGGAGACATCCATACCTATAAGCAGGTCATAATAAGGGACATCGAATATACCATCGTTTCCATTGAGGTAAGACGGTACGAATATGATTTTCACCCTGTCCTCTTTCCGGTTTTCCATATTCAGATAACCTATCTGGTTCAATATCGAATCGTTATTCATATTGCGCAACCAGTGAGTTACGTGCGGATGGCTAAGCGGAGTATCCGGTGTTTTCTTATGTTTAAGACGTTCTTGCAAATCCACACGGGCTGTATCTATCCATGCCGGTATGGTAACGAAAGCAATAACATCTTTTTCCAATTGTTTTATACGTTCCAAACGTCCCATAGCATCTATAAAAACATCGATACCCTTATTGCGGTATTCGTAACGGCCGCTGGTGACTACCAGTAAAGCATCGGGCTGAATATCGTATCCGAGAAGTTTCTCCGCTACATTTATTAGTTTCCGGCGTGCGGCAAGGCGTTTTTTCTCGTGCTCCGCCCCTACCGGGATAAAATCTTTTTCGAAACCGTTTGGCGTAACCACAGGTTCGCGATGCAGGAGTTGTTTACATTCACGTGCAGTTATATCACTGACAGTAGTGAAGCAATCCACTTGCCTGGCCACGATCTTTTCTATCGAATGCTTGGCTTCCATATTCAGCTCACGTGCCATCTGGTCGCTGTCGTATGCCGACAGATAGTTGTATAGAGGTTTTCCGTTTCCGGCTATCGATCGTCCTATAGATGTAGCATGTGTGGTAAACAGCGTACCCACCTTTGGCAACCGGTCTTTTACGTACAAAGCCCCCATACCCAGCATCCATTCATTAAAGTGAGCTACGACACTTCTGTTCTCAAGTTTGTAGAACCGATAGATACTCTCTATTACCGCCCCTGAAGTATAGGCAAACATGCAAGCTTCGTCATAATCGCCATAGGCATGTAGTGAATCCACCCCATACTTTTTCCACATATAACCATATATGGCATCTTTGTTGGCAAACGTTTGGGTAAAATCGACGAGAATCACGATAGGGTTCCCCGGTATCAACCATCGTCCTACGCGTACATTAAGCCTGTCGTATACCGAAGCCATCTTGACCCAGCCGGCCAACAACGTTTTATCTTCTTCAAACCAGGGATTATTTTTATCTTTCCACATATCGGGACCTATAAAAACGACATTGTCCTTGTACAAATCCCTCATTGTTTTTGCCTTTGTCGACAAAACGGTGTATATCCCTCCTACTTTATTACAGACTTCCCAGCTTGCTTCAAATATATACTCAGGTTTTTTCTTTTGTTTAGCCATAAGATAGTTTTAGTTCCACTCGACCTCTTCCAACTCGAAATACTTATTAATTTTAAATAAGTAAAAGTTGTCAGTTTCTTTTTAGTAACTTTGTGCCGTCTTTTATTAACAACATAATAAAGAAAGCAAAGATAATAATTTAATATATATACCGATTGTGAGTAGCAGGAGAAAACTAAAAAAAAGCATAAATACAACGATGGATTTACTCTGTATGGATTGTATTTTTTATAAAGTATATGTTGTGGATGCAGATATAGAAGCAGCCGATAAAGTGATCGTTCACATAGCAGAAGCACAGGACGAACTACTGAAAAGGGCAAATTCCACAGAGGGAAAAGAAGTAAAAGGGAGAATCAAGGCTTATTACAAAAAGCTGAATGCCGATTTCGAAAAGCAAGTAAATGCTATTGGCAAAGAAATAGCAGCATTAGGTTAAATGAGAAGTATTTGTAAATTTATCCTCCGTCTGATAGGATGGAAGATAACAGGTTTGGCAGATCTACCCGGCAAGTGTGTCATCTGCGTTGCCCCGCATACCAGCAATTGGGATTTACCATTGGGACTGATAGTGTACAAAGCCATGGGACGAAAAGCATCGTTCCTCATCAAAAAAGAATGGTTCTTCTTTCCGATGAACCTGCTATTCGATCTGCTGGGAGGAATACCTGTAGACCGTTCGAGAAAGACTTCGCTGACCGACCAAATGTCGGAAATATATGCAAAGAACGATACATTCCAGCTGGCCATAACACCCGAAGCCACCAGAAAACTGAACAATGAGTGGAAAATGGGGTTCTACTATATTGCATTAGCAGCCAACGTGCCCATCGTAATTGCAATACTGGATTATGGTAAGAAAGAAGTCGTTTTTGCCGGTGCATTTATGCCTTCAGGAGATGCCGGAGCAGACCTGGAAAAAATAAAATCTTATTATAAAGGCGCGACTGCCAAATTTCCGGAAAGGTTCTCTTTATAACAGTGAGTAGTCAACAGTAAACAGTTAGTTACGAATTACAAGTTTTGTCGCTTCGCGCCATTGGCACATTTTCAAATTGGCACATTTTCAAATTGACTAATTTTTCATTTTAATAATATGCAACAAGATGACATACTCAGGATTACTCTTGTGCAATACGACATTGCATGGGAAGACAAACAGAAAAACCTGAACAGGATAGATAGTATCGTGTCGGAACTGGCCGGACAAACAGATGTTATCGTGCTGCCCGAAATGTTTTCGACCGGCTTTACGATGAACAGCCGTAATCTGGCTGAACCTACGGACGGGAAGACCATTGGGCGAATAAAAGAATGGACTGCAAAATCAGACGTTGCCATTTGTGGAAGTTACATTGCCGTAGAAGAAGGTAATTACTACAATCGCGGCTTCTTTATCACTCCCGATAAGGAATATTATTACGACAAACGCCACCTGTTCAGAATGGGCAGCGAACCCGGATCTTTCTCGGCAGGAAAAAACCGCCTCATATTTGAACATAAGGGCTTCAAAATATGTTTACTAGTCTGTTACGACCTTCGATTTCCGGTATGGACAAGAAATGTAAACAACGAATACGACTTGCTCATTTACACAGCCAACTGGCCTGCTTCGCGCATAAAAGTATGGGAAACATTGCTGGCGGCAAGGGCAATCGAAAATATGAGTTATGTTTGTGGAGTAAATCGTGTGGGCACAGATGGAAACGGGCTTGTGTACAATGGGTGCTCGAAACTGATAAATGCCCGTGGAGAAGAAATTTCGAATATTGGAATAAGTCAGGAACAAGCCGAAACTGTAGAAATATCCAAAACCGAACTGGAAGCATTCAGGGCAAAATTTCCGGTATGGAAGGATGCCGATGAATTTAAAATATATTGAAAACCAATAAAATAAATAACAAAAAGAATTTATTGATATATTTTTGTCATCCTGAGTGAAACGAAGGATCCCAGCCTTAACAGGCACGAGATGCTTCCTTCGTCAGCATGACAAAGAGAAAGAAAAAATATATCATTAATATTTATAGAATACTTAATCGCTTAACAGATCAACATTATGAAACGAATCTTAAAAACGACTTTATTTTTCGCAGCAATAGCCATTGTTGCTTTTGCAATACAGAGTTGTAACTCTGTGAAACCTATCGACAAAACCAAACTAGAAGGAAATTGGGTATTAAAAACTTTGCAGGGAGAAAATGCCAAAACTGCTTTTGCCGGAGAATTGCCTAGCATTGGATTCGACTTTGAAAAAAACTCGGTACACGGAAGTGGTGGCTGTAACAGATACACAGGCGCTTTCACCCTGACCGAAAAGAACGAATTTTCAGCGCCGAACCTGGTATCTACAATGAAAATGTGTGTAGACCCCAATAAAGAACCGCAATTCCTGACCGCACTATCTACTCCCAATCTGGCAGTTTCGATAGAAGACGGTTTACTAACATTCTCACAGAACAAAACTGTTCTGATTCAGTTTGAAAAAGGAACAGAGAAGCCTGCGCTAACCAGCGAAGCTTTGACCGGGAAATGGAATCTGACATCGATAGCCGGTGGAGATTTGGCTACGCTGTTTGCAAACAAATTACCATCCATGGAAATTACTGCCGATGGCAAAGTTTCAGGTAATGCCGGTTGTAACAACTACCGTTCGACTTATACGTTGGACAGCAATACTGTAACTTTCGGGCCTGCAATATCTACCAAGATGGCATGCCCAGGCCTTCAGGGCGAACAATTATTCACTTCGCTCCTAACCACTCCTTTACAAGCCGCTTTGGACGGCAACAAGCTTACCTTTTCCAAAGAGGGCAACGTTGTGCTTGAGTTGACAAAAGCTGAATAATTTGCTTTCTTCATAGGCAGTTAATATTATTAATGCACATCAGTAGTTGAAATTAAGAATCACAGGAGCGAAGTGTGTGTAATTAAAATGTTCGGTTATTTTATGTATATAATCATTCATAGAACCTGTTTAAATTTTATTCGTTCCGATTTTCAGAACTATTTTCAGAATGATTTTTTCTTTTTTGAAGAGCGAATAGCGGGCTATTCAAGCTGAAGAAAGGGAAAAATCAGATAAAAAGAGACTGAAAATGAACGAAAAAAGAGCTATAATAAAATGTTTTGGTAAAATTTAAACAAGCTCTAAACATTTTACTTGTTTTGTACATTTTGTATTTTTAGTACTAAACGGTTTAGCATCCATAATATAACTGTAAGTATTCGGTGAACCCTGTCTTTCTATCATTATTGCAGCATGTATCTTTGTTAGCAAAACAGAATTTATATGCGAAGCAAAAAGTGGAACATAGAAGTTTTTGAAGCAATTTACAATCGTTATCATGAGAGCGGTTTACCGCCAAAAGCCTTCTGCGCCAATGAAGGGATTCGCCTGGATCGATTTTACGAATGGCGGGTAAAGTTGACCATCCCAAAGAAGCGCCGGTTCATCCCCGTAAAAGTGGGTAACCAGGGTCAATTACGCCTGCCTCACCGGAATAATCCTGCGTATTCATCCCCCGGTACTGTCCGGGGCGGGAGTTATTTTATTTTTTGAAAAAGAGATAATTATTTTATGACTTTAACAGTTAAGAGTTTGTTACTCAGTTTTTTTTAAGACAAATTGGTATTATCAAGATAAACAGATTTTCCCTGGTTATATATTATGTTGTTCCTACAGTTTTGTTATTCGATCGATATATCAGCTTCAGTTGTGTTGGCAATTGTATAGTTAGAGCCTGTTGAACTATAAAATTATCTTCATATTTAGTTTGTTTGGGGCATCTAAAAAATGGCTTTTTATTACAAAAGCCATTTTCTTTTATCTGTTTTACCCTTAATTTGTTTTGTTCCCATTCTTTATTCGCCCACTTTTGCGTAATGCTTGATCCAATATATATTGTATTTGCCCATTGGTACTGCGAAATTCATCCGCAGCCCATTTCTCGATAGCTTCCATCATATTCTGGTCTATTCGTAGAATAAAGCTTTTTGTGTTAGATTCTTTTTTAGCCACGATATAGTATTTTCACTTTTGAGAATTTAATGGTGTAGTGTTCCTGCGTTAACTATGGGTTGGGCAGCTTCATCGGCGCAAAGGACGACAAGAAGATTGCTTACCATAGATGCTTTCCGTTCTTCATCCAGTTCTACTATTTCATCTTTTTGTAATTTGTCCAGAGCCAGTTGGACCATGCTCACAGCTCCTTCCACTATTTTTTCACGTGCCGCTATTATGGCGTCGGCTTGTTGACGGCGAAGCATTACACTTGCTATTTCAGCTGCATATGCCAGATAATTTATCCGTGCTTCAATTACTTCGATCCCTGCTATTTCGAGCCGGCTGTTCAATTCCACTTCCAATCGTTGGCTAACTTCCTCTCCATCTGAGCGAAGGGTTATTTTATTTGCCTCGTTGTTATTATTGTCATATGCAAATAATCCGGCCACTTGTCGTAGTGCTGCATCACTCTGTATTTTTACGAAATTTTCGTACGCTTGCATTCTATTCGAAAATTGAATGTAATTGTTAGTTGTACCTGGTACAACCCCTGAGATAGAAGATGTGTCTATGTCAAACATAGCTTTGTAAGTGTCTCTTACCCTCCATACTAATACAGAACCTATCATAATAGGATTGCCTACTTTGTCGTTTACTTTGATTGGTGGTACATCAAGGTTCCGCGCACGTAGTGTTAATTTCTTTTTGCTATAAAAGGGGTTTACCCAAAAGAATCCATTTTTGGTAATAGTACCTTTGTATTTTCCAAAGAATATCATAACCCGTGCATTGTTAGGCTCTATAACGATAAAGCCCAATATAGAAATAGAAGCCAGAATACATCCCAGTAAGCCAAGAGGCAAAGCCCAAATCAATCCTGTCGATATACCCCATACACTAACCGTTAATACAATAAATGAAAGTAATAATGCTAAAAATCCGGAGATTATAAAGCCCTCAAATGTACGTTCTTGTGTTTTCATATGTAATTTATTTTGATATTAAAATAATATCAAAAATATAAATAATTTATATTAACGGCAAATTATAAGATACATATTTTTAAAAAAAAGCATTTTCCGCCTGACGATGAAATATTTTCCCGTCTTGGGGACTGGAAATTACATAAAAAGGTCGAAATGATTATTTCAACGAAGGTATATGCCTCTTGCAGTATTAGACTGCAATGATTACAGTTTCAGAACAGTAAAGATGTTAATCTCTATTTTCTCAGCAAGGAGGTTGCGATTTATTTATTACTTTTATTTTTCAAAACAGGCGGATAGCAAATCTAATACACCCAATGAGAAGCACTTTCATTCTGATACTATTGTTCCTCACAACCTTGTTTGCCAAGGGTAATGAGCGTTACTACTTTTCCAACCTGTCACTTGCCGATGGTCTGTCGCAGATAACCGTGTCCTGCATCCATCAGGATGCCAAAGGCTTTATGTGGTTCGGCACCCGTAACGGGCTGAATAGATATGACGGGTATAATTTCGACATATTTCTGTCTGACCCCGACGATAATACCAGTATCACCGATAACCACATCATTTCCATAACCGAAGACAGGGAAGGTAATCTATGGATAGGCACAAACAACGGACTGAATAAATTCGATATGAACACCAACAAATTCAAAAGATTTTATGTCGACAGTAACAACCCAAAAAGCCTGTCGCACAATACTATTTATTCCGTTTATGCAGACGAAGAAGATAATATCTGGATAGGAACCGAAACAGGGCTTGAACTCTACAACAAAAAGACAGACTCCTTCAGCCGGATACTTATTGACAACAAACCGATAGATAACCGCATCAATGCAATACTTCGAAAGAATGATATACTATATTTAGGCACCTTGTCGAAAGGCCTCTTTCTGTACAACCTGAAAACAAAACAATGCACGGTATACAAAGACGCGGAAGGTCCTTACAATATTCATAGCAACCAGGTAAAAGCCATCGTTATCGACAAGCTGGGCAATCTGTGGGTAGGAACTCAGACAGGGGGAGTCAGCCTACTCCGCAAAGGAGACAATAAATTCATTCATTACGGGCAGGACAAAGGATTGACAAACAATAATGTGAGGTGCATTTCCGAAACCCCTGACGGAGACATATTGATCGGCACCTTCAACGGGCTGAATGTTCTCAATCCTTCGACAAGAGAGATAGTCCAATACAAAGAGTATGGTATCGGGCAACAAGGGGCACTAAGCCACTACTCTATCATCTGTGCCTATTACGACCGTTCGCAGACGCTCTGGGTAGGAACTTATGCAGGAGGAGCATGCTATTATAACAAATACGGGCAGAAGTTTCGCTACTATAATCCGAATGCCAATCAAAAAAGGCTGTTAGGTATTATCGGCCCGATGGTTGAAACAGCCAACGAACTGTATATTGCCACCGAAGGAGGAGGATTACTTGAAATGAACAAAAGAACAGGTGCATTCCGTAACTATGTGATGCATGAAGGTGAAAACGCCACCTATGGGAAAAACATCATCAAGGCCATGTACCTCGACGGATCGCGAATCATTTGCGGAACAAACTCAGGCGTTATCTACAGTTTCGATATGGCCGGAAAACGCTTTACCCAAATATACAACCTGAAGGAAGAGCGCTCTGTTTATAGTATCAGCCGGAGCGAACGAGGCGACCTTATACTGGGAAGCGTCAGCCTGTGGGGTTTCATCATCGTCTCCGATAGGGGCGTTAAAAATGTATTTCCGGTAAAAGGAGGTAAAGATATGTACTTCTCCGATGTGAGGTGTATCCTTGAGATACAGGACGATGTATTCCTCATCGGCACAAGGAATAACGGGCTGTATTATTACGACTGCAACACCCACATAATGAAAAACTACAAGAACAATCCAAAGGAAAACAATCCGGACAATATACCCGACAACTTCGTTACCAATATAATGAGGGACAGTAATGGCAACATCTGGATAGGCACCTATGGCGGAGGAATCAGCCTGTTCGTTCTCGGAAAAGGGAAATTCACCACTTATAATACAAAAAGCGGCCTGTTGAACAACAATATATGCAAAATTGTAGAAGATAGCGACAATCATTTATGGATCAGCACTATTGCCGGAATTTCCGATTTTGATCCGAAAACAAAGACCTTCAGGAATTATACCCACTCCAACGGGATTAAGATAGACGAATTCACCCTGCACGCCGGAATCAGGCTGGCTAATGACGAAATCATTTTCAGCGGGAACAACGGCTTTGTCCTGTTCAATCCGCGGCGAATGTCCATCAACCCGTATATACCGCCTGTGATACTCAAAAATCTGTTTATCAACAACAGCCTGATTTTGCCCGACGGGCAGGACAAAATATTAAGTGAGCAACTCGGTAGCCAGACAGAAATCATACTGAACTACGATCAGTCGAATATCTCTATCGAATACAGTGCATTGAACTTTATATTCTCCGACAGAAATCAATACGCCTACAAGCTCGAAGGTTTCGACAAAGACTGGAATAACGTCGGTTCGCGGCGTATGGCCTACTACACGAACGTTCCTCCGGGTGAGTATCGTTTTGTGGTCAAAGGATCAAATAACGACGGAGTATGGAACAATGCCGGAACCGGTATCCGTATCGTAGTAAAACCACCTTTCTGGAAAACATGGTGGGCCTACATTCTCTACATAGCCGCGGTAGCTGCCGTCATTTGGTTTATCATCCGTTACTTCACCGAAAAGAAACGCCTGCAGGACAACATCAGGATAAAGCAGCTGGAGGCTAAAACACAGGAAGAGTTTCATCAGGCCCGCGACAAGCTGTTTACCAACTTTTCGCACGAACTGCGTACACCACTCACACTGATTATCAGTCCGCTCGACGATATGGCAGTCCGTGACGACCTGTCGCCGAAAGTGAAGGAAAATGTATTGCTGATGCAGAGTAATGCTCGTCGCCTGCTCCGCATCGTAAACAACCTGATGGATTTTCAGAAGAAAGAAAGCGGTACCATGAAACTCAAAGTATCGGAAGGCGATTTCATAAAATTTTCAGAAGAAATGGTCATGTTTTTCAGAGAACTGGCCTTGTCGCGAAAAATAAACTTTGTGTACTGTCACAATGTGGAATCGATACAATTATGGTTTGATAAAAGTCTGATGGAAAAAGTATTTTTCAATTTCCTGTCCAATGCCTTCAAGAATGTTCCCGATAAGGGTTCCGTAGAAGTGGAAGTCGATGAAATGTACCTCGAAAATCTAAAAGAAGCTTATCCGTTACATAGCGAAAGTTTTACAAACGGAAGCATCCCTTACATTGTGCTCGAAATAAAAGATTCCGGTACAGGCATCGCACAGGACGAACTGGAAAAGATATTCATTCCGTTCTATCAGGTGGCACAGAATGAGCATTCTGCTTCAGGGACAGGTCTCGGTCTCAGCCTCAGCAAATCGATTATAGGAATGCATCACGGCATTATATGGGCCGAAAGTCCGGAAGGATCAGGAGCCATATTCAGATGTATTCTACCTGTATGCAAGGAATATTTCGGGGAAGAAGACTTTGCGGAAGAAGCTGTGGTGTCCGACTTTCCTTATTCGATAGATGTATTGCAGGCAAAAAAACAGGAAGCGAGCAAAGCAAAAAAGACATATACAATTCTCGTAGTGGAAGACAATGTGGATGTAAGGCATTATATTATTTCGCACCTGAAAGATTCGTACAACATCATTGAGGCGGCTAACGGTGAAGGAGCCATAGAAAAAGCAGTAAACTATATGCCCGACCTGATCATCACCGACCTGATGATGCCGAAAATGGACGGCATGGAAATGTGCGCCATTATCAAGAAAGATATTCGGACAAGCCATATTCCGGTGATTATGATCACTGCCCGGACTATGACCGAAGATATGAAGCAGGGATACGAAGCCGGAGCCGACGATTACATCACCAAACCGTTCAATTCGGCTCTGCTGGCTACCCGTGTAGACAATATTATACAGGCAAGGGAGAAACTGAAAGAACTATACGGCAAACGTTTCTCTCTGGAAACACTGGGTGTTGAAGCCACTTCGATGGACGAACGCTTCATGCAGAAGTTATATGAAATATTGGAGAAAAACATTTCAAACCCTGATCTCAGCCTGGACGAGTTCAGCCGTGATGTCGGTATGAGCAGGGCGAACCTATACCGGAAAATCAAATCGATAACCGACCTGTCGCCAAACGAGTTTGTCCGCAATTTCCGTCTGAATATGGGAGCCAAACTGCTGAAAGAGGCCAGAATGCCTGTTTCGGAAGTTTATGTAGCTGTAGGATTCAACAGCCATGCGTACTTTTCCAATTGCTTCAAAACCTATTACGGTGTATCGCCATCAGAGTATGCAGGAAAGGAAAACGATAAGCTTGTTTAAATAAATCGGCGCCGCTAAATACTTAACCTATTTTAGTATAAATCAATTCTATTCCTTTGCCGTTTTTCGGATTGAGGTTACGCGAGTATTGGCGTTGATCGTCGTTGTTCCAGTGTTCGTGTACGCCCAGACTGGCAACCGTTTTGCCGTTTTGCCTGTACACCATACCCGATGGCGGATTGTTCGCGAGAGCCATCTCGTGCATATAACCGTCTGCATTTTCGCGGATCAGCATCCACGGGCGGTATTCGTTATTCGGGTCTATATTGTTTTTCGTCTGCGAATACAGGATATCGAGCCCTACCGAATCAAGGGCCACACCGTCGAGCGAACCCAGCATACACGATGGCCATTCCGGATTTTCGTACGGATAGTTCTTGTTGAAGAACGGTGCATTGGGGAAATGTACGGCATACGAGGAATGTTTGCGTGCGCAGTACAGTCCGTCCAGAATATAGAGGATGGTCTTGGCTCCCAAATTGGGCGATGCCGCAAGGTCTACCATCGGCGAATAAGTGTCCTTTTTGCCTTCACGGTTCGTGTTGATCAGGCCGTGCAGGTCGGACGGCCCCTGTATCGATCCGAAATTGTTCTTGGCTGTCATCGTTACCCCTGTCTGCCCTTCGTCGCCACCCTCCATGTTGGAATAAGGGTAAGAGTGAGCCTTTAGCATGGCCATATTGATGAGGTATGAAGCCTCCTTTACCTGTCCCGGTATAAATGTGGCTTTGGGATAATCCACTCCATTGGAATATTCGATCGCCTTCACCCAGTCGGGTAGTTCGAAGCGGCTGAAATCACTGTACACAGGATGCCTCTGGTCTTCTGTAAACTCTTTTTCCTGTACGAAACGCACATCCTTGAAGTCGCGCCAGATCTTCTCCAGCAGTTCGGCCAGGATATAACGTTTGGCATCGTAGATCACGATCTTGTTCTCAGGAACGCCGGCATGCTTCACCAGTTGCTCCACCATCGCATAGACTGTCTGCGGGGCAAGGTCGGTATAATTGTTGATCCGCTGCGGACGGTTGGTCGAATTCATATTGATCTTCACCGCCACTATTTCGTCCTTGTTGTAGCCCCTTTTCAGGTTCCTGTTGCTACGGTTGTAATGCTCAAAGATCGATTGCCAGGCATTTTTATAATTTTTCCGACCTGTCAGGTCGAGCATAATGGTACCGATCATAGCATCCACTTTGGTCTGGTCGGTATTCTCGTCGAGCCACCACGGACTTTTCATCGATTTCCACTTACCGTCCCAGTGTGCGGCGCCCGGGGCATGTGTCCACGATACCCTGCCCGGATAAATGCCTTTGGCTGTACCTACGGGGCGGTTAGGCGTTTCGGGTCGCCAGTCGTATTTGGTGATTGGTTTCGGTTTGTCCTGTGTCTGCCTCAGGATGGAGGCCTTACTACTTACGAACGGGATAGTGGCAAAGGTTAGGGTTACATACCTGATGAACGCCCGCCTGTTTATTTTACTGAATTGTCGCTTCATAATAGATTTTATTTAGTGAAACTGATTGCTTTCGTTTTTCCTCCGTCCACCGCTTTTACTTTTTGTGACGATTTCAGGATTGTCGTTCCTTTCAGTACGATTTGGCTATTATTCTTTCCCGACACTTCGGTCAGACTGGCGGACGCTCCTGTTAGCCCTGGCAGGCTGAACTGCATGTTCTGTACATCTTTGAAGCGGATAGCCGATTCGCAGCCGGTATACAGCTCTGCCTGAATTCCCGTAGCCGATGAGTTTTTAATATCTTCGAATATGCAAACAGGGCGCCGGTCGGGCTTGTTTACTTTGAATGTAATGTCTTTCAGTATCAGGCCGTCGGCATGTCTTGCCCAGATACCGTATGCGGGAATGGTGGGGCCGAATGTCTTCACTTCGGGATATTCTTTTACGGCCTCCGGAACTTCGTGGCGTCCTTCGGTAACGGAGCCTCCTCCGGGCAGTTCGATTTCGATATTTTCCAAAGTCAATCCCTTCATGTAATGGCCCGGTATGCCTGTAATGAGAATACCCGAAGCAGAGGTGAGTTGTGTCTTTTCTGCGCTCTTAGCTTTCACGTTGCGGATAGCCACGTTCTCGAAAATACCTGTCGGCTGCTGCTCGTCCTGCCCCTTGCGGAATACGTTGAGGCGCGAACCCAGACGGAAAAGTATAGGGGTACGCACATTGTCCATTTTAACGTTCTCTATTACAATATTTTTCAGATGTGCCCCGTCTACAGTAAACAGTTTGATGCCGCCATTGTTCGTGTTGTAGATATAACAATTCGAGATTCTGATATTCTCAAAGGCTGCCATCGATTCGGTACCCGCTTTAATCCCTGCCTGGTTGCTTTTCAGCTTCATATTGTCCACCACAATGTCGCGGCACGGGTATTTGCTGTGTGTTGTCTTGAAACACAGGGCATCGTCTCCGCTCTCCACATCACAATTGGTGATTTTCACGTGCTGGCATCCATCAATGTCGATGCCGTCGTTATGCGCTACGCCCAAACTGGTGATCTTTACATTATCGATCACAACGTCGGTGCTCTGTGCATAGTGCGAAGTCCACGAAGCCGAGTATTTCAGCGTAACGTCCTGCACCCTTATGTTCCTGCATCTGACGATGCGCAGCAGGAACGGCCTTTCGCCCCAGCGCTGCCCTTCGGGGCGGGTGTCGGTTTCTATGTGTCTGGCCTTCAGTGCAGAGCCTTGACCGTCGATAACACCTTTGCCTTCGATGGCTATATTCAGGGCATCTACGGCAGCAATGAAAGTGCGGCCGACACTCACTCCCAGACCGTCGGTAAACGGATCGACCATCGTGTAATCGTTCAGGTCGGTAGAGCCGAGCAGCAATGCCCCTTCTTCGAGGTGCAGGGTTACATTATCCTTGATGACTATCGTTGCCGACAAGTATGTTCCTTTCGGGACGATCACTGTACCACCGCCCTTTTTTGTGCAGTCGTCTATCGCTTTCTGGATGGACGGGGAGTCCATTTGCCTCCCGTCACCCGTTGCGCCGTAATCTTTTACATTGTATGTCTGTGCCGCAATATTCCCACAGGAAATTATCAGTAACAGGCAGAAGAATATTTTTTTCATAACCTTGCTTTTGTTATATTTTCTTGTTCATTTTGGTATTGCCCGAAACGAACCAAAAGTTTAGCGTCCGCATTGCGGAGCGTAGGCGCAAGTGGCTGACACCATTGGCAAATTTTCACATTTTCACATTGATTGTTTCCCCTTCTTTTATCAGCTTTTTCAGTATCGTTTTCGACTGGTTTTTTACTATCACTTCCAGTTTTCCGCTTTTACGGGTCACGTCGATATCGAATGCCTGTCCAAATGAGCGGATCGATTTCAGGTTCATAAAATCCCATACTGCCGGCAGATGAGGGGTCAGTTCGAACGATCTCAACCCCGTCGGACGTATGCCGAGCAATCCTTCCGTATAGATGCGGCAATATAGTCCACCTTCAGCCGACAGGTGGCGCTGCGAGCCTTCCGGCCATGCTTCGATAGCATAAGGGACATGTTCGCCGAGTAGCCTTCTGCGTGAATATTTATAGAGATATTCAAGCCCTTTCTCCGCTGCTCCTGCCGCGAATACTCCCCTGAGGGCGTAGAGTGTGGAGCGATCCCAGAATGTTTCGGTTCCGGCTTGAGTGAGCAGTCCGTCGTCTGTCCACAGGCGTGGCGAGAACAGCGCTTTGATGGTTCCTTCCGCACGGTCGTAAATTCCCATTGTCAGCGGAATGCACATCCACGAGCGAAGGATGTCGTTACCGTCGTAATAGCGATATGTATCGAATCCCTCTACTTTATACCCGAAATGCGATTCGATGGCTTTGCGCAGGGTTGCCGCTTCTTTTTTGTATTGCTGTATCCGGCTGTTAGGCTTACCCAGGTCACAGGCCAGATAAGCTGCCGAAATCAGTGCATCGTAGTATAATGCGGATGTACACAGGTTGGCATTTCCTGCCGGGAACCTGTTTTCCAGCTCATCCGAATCGGAAGCTACCACGCCTTCACTAGTGAGTTTGCGCTTACAGTATTCGAGACACCATTCTATCAGCGTCCACAATTCCTGTGCTTCGGCTTTGCTGCCTCTTGCAAGAGCATAACGGGCCGCCCCGTAAGCGATCATGGCTCCGTCGCCGCGGTCTTTAGCTCCGTGCCATATCGAAGCGCCTTCTGAGATAATGGAACTGGGGATAGGGTTATATTCGGGATTCATAAAACGTGCGAAATGACGATATGTGTTGATTGCCGATTCGTTGCCCACCTCGTAGCCGAGGAACGGGAAGAATGGGTTGATATATTCTGCCTGGTCGTTAGCCCAGATGGCCGCATAATAGGTTTCCCCTCCCGGGCCGTGCATAAATCCGCCTTTCGTTTTGTAGATGCTTTCGGCTCCGCGTATCTTGGCGAAGGCAAACATGCGGTTGAGTACCGGATCGGGCGTTTCTAACACGAGGTTCGACCACCATTCTTTTACCAGAGATTGGCGTGCACTGCGCTCGGCATCTGTATTGACCGAAGCGAAAGCGGGATCAGCCTTTTTCCGTGCCGAGAATACAACATGGAACGAAAAGCTTTCGCCCGGCTCCAGGTCGAACCATCCGCTTTTCGAAATATCGGCATCGATGAGGTAATCACCGTATAGCGTCTGGTCGGCAGGAATAGCGTATTCCATATGCAGTTCGGGCAGGCGCAATATTACATTGGCTGTTCCCGTATTTTTGAAGGTATATTCTTCCAGATAATAGGTTGAAGTGGTGGACGGGTAGTGGACGCGTGTCAGTTCCAGTCCTTTTTCCACTTTTTTGCGGCCCGCCATATAGTCGAACGTGCTTTCTACCTTCAGTAGCCCGTCGAAACTGATCTTACTTACCTTTTCACCTTCCGGATTCATATTAGCAATAGTAACCATTTTGGCGATGTCTATGTCGAAACGCTGCAAGAGGTTGGCTTGTGTGCGTGTGACAGGTTGCATACGCAGCATCGGGAACACCAGCGAACGGTTGATGTGAAACGCTCCGTTGGCGTCTACTCCGTAGCGCAATACCACGGATAACTGCTGCCCGCTCATTTCCAGATGGTCGTTATGGGGCAGGCGGTTGTCGATGATCCATTCTATACCGCCCGAATCAGCCAAACGCCACCTGTCCTGTTGGGCGTGAACAGCACAAAATCCTGTTATCAAGGCGATTATTGTTAAAATAGTTCTTTTCATAATATTTTGGTTTTATAGTTAAATATCTGTTTTATAGATTGCTTCGGACAAATCCTCGTCATTGCGAACGTAGTGAAGCAATCCAGTCATTAGTTCCAATATATTGGATCGCTTTGCTACACTTCGTTTCACTCACAATGACGTAGTTAAATCATTATTCCACATTCAGTCCGATAACCATACTTTCAAGCTGAGCCTTACATGACGGTACAAAGCCATTCTTCATCAGTTCCTCTCCCGAAAGAGTTTTTCCATCCAATTCGAAAGAAGAGTTTTTTCCTGCTTCCAGATTCAGTTCTTTTACTTTATATGTTTTGGCAGGATCGAGCCCGTTCAGTTTTATTTTGCCATTCTGCCCGTCTTCTATCTGATAGACAAATACCACGGCTTTATCTTTATCTTTCGAAACATAGCTAAGTGCTGCACAAGGGTTTTCGTACGGGCTGCTCAGCCGGAACAGGTCGCCATACTGCACCACCGGACGCAGGCTCTTCTTGTAAAGTTCCACGCTGCGCTTTATCTGTAATCGTTCGTCTGCTGTCAGTTTTGACAGGTCGAGGTCTACTCCGTAGGCGCCGCTCAGGGCAACATCGATGGTAAATTTCATCGGACGCTTGCCCATACGTGTTACGTGTGCCGATATGGTATTGGCAGGGAAGATATGCGAGAATCCCCACTGGATGAATACCCTTTTCAACGGATCGGTATTGTCGCTCGGCCAAAACGAATGGAAATACTGCAAACTGCCGTAATCGGTGCGGCCGCTACCTCCTGCGCAAAGCATCATCATTACGTTGGGAAAATTATCCCTTGTCTTTTTCATTAGGGCGAGCAGGTTGTTATTGTAATCGATCAGCAGGTGCGACTGTTTTTCCGGAGAAAGGTAAGACGAACCCGGTTGCGTCACATAGCGGTTAGCATCCCATTTCACGTATGAGATACCGGGATTCGGTCTCAAGGTTTTGTTTATCACCTCGTTCCATTCAAATTGCTGTACTTCGGGGCGCGTCAGGTCGAGTATCATCTGGTTGCGGCCGTATAGCGGTTCACGTTTCGGCTGCGTGATCACCCAATCCGGATGCTTTTCGTAAAGTAAGCTCAATGGGTTTACCATCTCCGGTTCGAGCCAGATGCCGAAGCCTATTTTTCTTTTAGCCGCTTCTTTACAGAGATAAGACAATCCGCTAGGGAGCTTCTTGGCATCTGGTGTCCAGTCGCCGAGTCCGTGTTTGTCATCGTCACGGGCATATTTGCCGTTGCCGAACCAGCCGTCATCGAGCAGGAAGAGTTCTATATCCACCTCTTTGGCTCCATCGAACAGGGATACGATCTTTTTCTCGTCAAAATCGCAATAAGTGGCTTCCCAGTTGTTGAGCAGGATGGGACGGTCTTTGAAACCGTCGCGGATAGTATAATTCACCGCCCAGTGGTGCAGGTTGCGGCTGACCTGCCCTTTGCCCATAGAACTGTATGTCCATGTAGATAAGGGTGTTTTCAGCTTCTGATCTTTTTCGAGTATATATTTCGACATATATGTATTAATGCCCGTCAGTGTGCGCAGATTGTTGTTCCAGTCGAGGTCGAAAGCCAATTGGAAGCTACCCGGCCACGACAGGGTGCTAGCAAACACTTCACCGCTGTTTTCCGAGGCCGCTCCGTCCAGTGACAACATAAACGACGGAATGCGCATCTGGTGAGCCCTTACGCCAATCTTTGAATCCAGTACCTTGATGCCTGGAGTAAGTTTTTCTTCCACCACGGTAGCCTCACGCTTATAATTGCCGCAAAATTGTGTCACCCAGTATTCTTTTGCCGTAAAAATAGGTGATGCCGAAGCGTATTTGTAGAGGGTAACGGAGCCGTTTTCCTGATGGAAAATTTCAGTCCACATTTCTATTACATCTTCCTTTTTATATGTCTTGATGTAAATATCAACAAAGAAAGGATATTGCGGATCTTTGAGTTGGATAACAGTCTGGTCGGAATTAGCATCTACGGTTTTGGTCTCGTGACTCTGATAGTACAGGTCGGTGGATGTATTTCCATCCGCGTGTACTGCCTGTATGGCCGGTTCGGTAATCGATCCGTTTCCTGCCGGAGGGTAAAACTCCTTTTCACGGGGCATACCGTTGCGGGCAGGTATTTTATACAACTCGGTGCCTGGATTTCCGTAAGCCATCTGGTAGAGGCGGCTATCGTTCCCTGCCATCAGTGTCAGTACCGAGTTATTTGTGGTTATCTTGAAAATCTTCCCGTCCGTGGCTCCTTGTCCCCATGCCGTAAGTCCCGGCAGGCAGACGATCAATAGGAATGTCATTTTCGTTATAAGTTTTTTTACATTCATGATTATCAGTTTGTTATATTTGTTGTTTTTATTTTTGTCATACTGACAATAGTAAGGCATCACATGCATCGGAGTCAAGATCCTTCGTTTTACTCAGGATGACAAAACAATATGAAAAGAACTATTAATATGCTTAAATACCTTTGTTTTCCGGATGTGAAACCCGAGGACAAAGCCCCTGCCTTGTCCTGTAAACGGATCTTTTTATTGTTGTAAATTTATGTAAATCAGATCTATATCTTTTTTATTTTGATAGTTCGGTATTTTGCAATTCGTATGTTCTCCCTTTTTCGGTAGGGAAATCTATCGAGGTGGTTTCTTTCAGGTCGAATTTCTGTAACTGTACGGCATTATCTCCTTTTATAAGTTCAGGAGCTTTAGCCACAAAGTAGAATTCGTTCGGGTTTTGTCCTTCGGCAGCTTTGGCTACCGCACCTTTTACCTGCAACGGTACGTGGCAACGCACACGGCAATTTCCGCCCAAGTTGGAATGTATGGTTGCTTTGGTCACTTTGCCATCTTTCCATTCCATATCCACGGTGAATCCTCCACGCGCACGGAGACCTTTTACTGAGCCGTTTTTCCAGTTGTCAGGCAGAGCAGGCAGCAGGAATATGTCGCCGCCATGGCTTTGCAGCAGCATTTCGGTGATGCCCGATGTGCCACCGAAGTTGCCGTCAATCTGGAACGGCGGGTGCGCATCGAACAGGTTAGAATAAGTGCCGCCTCCTCTGACCGGAGTTTTAGACGAAGTATCCACATGTTTCAATCCGTTTTTCAGCATCAGGTAGGCGTGGTTTCCGTCTTCGAGGCGTGCCCAGAAATTGATTTTCCATGCCATAGCCCAGCCTGTTCCACCGTCGCCTCTCAGGACGAGGGTTTGTTTGGCTGCGGAAGCCAGACCGGGCGACATGCGCGGAAGTATCTCCTTGCCCGGATGCAGGGCAAACAGGTGCGACACGTGGCGATGTTGTGGCTCTACTTCTTCAAAGTCTTTGAACCATTCCTGCAACTGGCCTTTCGAACCCAGATGAGGAGGATAAAGTTTTTCGCGGGCATCTTCGAGGGTTTTACGGAAATCGGCGTCGGTGTTCAGCGCTTTGGATGCTTCTATGCAGTTGGAAAATAAATCCCATATCATAGCCATATCCATTGTAGTTGCTTTGCTTATACCGCCGACCTTTTGTTGTCCTTTGGCGTCGATATATTTAAATTTATTTTCGGGCGAAGTAGACGGGTTTGTTACCAGATAATCGGTTTCATTGTCCTGTTGAAGCCATTCCAACATAAATTCGGCGGCGCCTTTCATCAGCGGATAAGCTTTTTCCTGTAAGTATTGCTTGTCGCCTCCGAATGCATAATGTTCCCACAGGTGTTGACTGAACCATGCTCCGGCCATCGGCCAGCAGGTTACATGTGGCAGGTCTGCTTTGTCCCAATCATATCCGCCCGAAGGATAAGTCATTGCCCAAATGTCGCTGTTATGATGGGCAACCCATCCGTTTGGTATGCCGTAGTTCACCTTAGCGGTTTTGCTGCCGTTGGCGGCAAGTGACGGCAGAAAGTCGAGCAAGGGTTGGTGACATTCCTGCAAACCTGTCGGCTCGCTGGGCCAATAATTCATTTCGGTATTGATGTTTACCGTATAGCCCGATGCCCAAGGTGGTTGCACATGTCGATTCCATATTCCTTGCAGATTTGCAGGAATGCTGCCCGGGCGTGACCCTGCGATGGTAAGGTATCTTCCAAACTGGTAGTACAGTTCTACCATACCGTTGTCGGAATCGTCCGTAGCAAACGAAGCCAGACGTTTATTGGTCGGAAGAGCTTCCTTTTCAGGATTCTTCTCTCCAAGGCTCAGTGTCATGTTGTCGAAAAGTGACTTGTAATCTTTGATATGGTCAGCCAATAGTTCTTCGTGTGTTTTTTTTGCCGCGGTTTCCAAATCGGCGATCGCTTTTATCGATGGGTCTTTGCCTTCGAGTCCCGGCGACTTGTCGAATCCGTTGAAGCTTGTTGCCGCCGAAAGTATCAGGGTGACGGCGTTGGCGTTTTCGATGCTCAGTATACTGTCTTTTCCTATCGATTTACCGCTTTCCAAGAGGATTTTCACATGTACTTCAAAGTTTGTCCCTTCCCCGTTTTCGTTGTCATAAACGATCTGTTCGGGTTCATAGTTTCTGTGTGCGACAAATTTGGGGGCTTTCCCTTTCAGTACCAGATAGTTGTTTTCGTAAGCTTTTGTCGTGTATCTTAATTGACTGTTAAGTCCTACATCAAAATTAAGAGAACCATTTTTGTCTGCCTCTATCCTTACCACCATTACCTGATCGGGGTAGGAGATAAAGGCTGTACGTTTGTATTTTATGCCGTTCTGTACGAATGTAGTTGTGGATACGGCATTGGATATATTCAGGTCCCTGTATAGGTTACCGGTAGAGTCTTTCGCGGTCATTACCAGATGGAGGTCGGCCAGCGGTTGATAGCGTGCCGAGTATGGCCCCTGCGAGTTTTTCTTCCATAATTCCGCTGCTTTTGCATAATCTCCCTTGTTGACAGCTTCGCGGATGGCAGACAGTACCGAAGGCGCTTTCGGGTTGTTGCCGTCCTGCGGATAGCCCGACCATAGCGTATTTTCGTTGAGTTGTATCAATTCGTCTGTCGGATTTCCGAATACCATCGCCCCGATGCGTCCGTTACCCAATGGCAGAGCTTCCTCCCATGCGCCGGCAGGGCAGTCGTACCAGAGTTTGAGTCCTCCACCTTTATTCTGGGTTTCGCAACTTCCCGCCCAAAGCAGGGTGAAACATGTGATAAGCATAGATTTTAGAAGTGTTTTCATCGGTTCATATTTAAGTGTTTTCATTTTTTCACTTTTATCGCGTTCCTCTCTACTATCTCTGTGGCCCATACAAATCCTACATAGGCTTCTTTCGCGTTGAGCGATCTTTTGTAGTGAATGTATTTTTCATAATCGGTTTGCACGCCGACACCATCACAGGCTTCATATACGTCAACCAGTCCCTTTTCATTGATTTTGGCATGGTTTACAATAGATTTGTAGCCGTCTTTTACGACTTGTCCGTATTCTTTTTCATCCAGCAAACCGAGGTTTATTCCCTGTGCGATGCTATAGGTAAACATGGCCGTACCGGATGTTTCTATCCAATTATCGGGCATGTCTGTCTTGTCCACGACCTGGAACCATCCCCCTGTTTTCGGATCTTGTGTACGCTTTAAGGCTTCAGACAGACGAAGATAAATATTTTTTACATCATTATAGCCCTTATTGGCCGGCGGAATTGTTTCTAAAGCTTCAATAATTACGAGTGCGTACCATCCCAGCCCTTCGCCCCATACGTCTGACGATTGTCTATTTTCGGCAGTGGCCCACCTGCATTCGCGGTCGCCGTGCCCCGGTTCATAAACACCATGCACATAGAGTCCCGAGTTATCTTTCTCTCCTGTTTTGGAATAGGCTACAATCTGCCTGGTGGCTTCGTCGTAGGCGTTATCCGCATCACCTATCGAACGCCCGTAACGTAGGAGGAACATCTGTCCCATAAAAATACCGTCTATCCACATCTGTCCGTGCAGACCACGTCCGTGCCAGAAACCACCATCGTTGTTTCGCGGGTAGTTTTTAAAACAACTATGGATGTAGTCGGCCACTTTCCGGTAGCGTTCATCCTTGTAATGTTCATACAGCATGACCACGGTATTGCCCAGCATCATATTGTCAAGATTGTCACATACATTGGGCACGCGGGCTATTCCTTTGTTGTTGGCTACGGGCACAAGGTTGCCTTCACTGTCGATAAAGGTATCGATATATCGCTTGATATATTCGAGGTAAGTCTTATCACCTGTGTCTTTGTAGAGCCGCTCGAAGACACAGGCCATGTATCCGTTTACGTAAGTCCATGCATTCCAGTATGTCTGCGTAAAGTCCGGGTAGCGGGCTATTGTGCTTTGCGCAGCGGCTATCGACCAGAATACAGGAGCCTTGCCGGGAATGTAATCCAGCTTTGCCCACGAAACGGCGTTGGCCGTGATGTCGTTCAATTCCGATGCTTTCGGGCCGATGTTTGTGATGTATATATCTCGGGTCTGGTCTCTTATCACCATATCTTTATCTTTTGTACCTGTTACCTGTATATTGTTGAACCACATGCTTTCGATGGGTTCTGTATTTTTTGGTAATGATTTGAAGTAGATAGCATTCCCGCTTACATTCAGATTTGAAAAATTCTCGAAATATCCGTACCAAATGACGGGGTTGTCAGTTTTTTTTACCTGATCGGTTGCCTGTTCCAAATGGAAAGCTGTCCGGCAGGGATAGCCTTCCGAATAGTTGTTGCGCATCCGGATGTCTTCGATCTTTCCGGTAGAGGATTTTATCTGTACAATATGGCCGGGAATCACTCCGAAGGTATTGT
Source organism: Dysgonomonas reticulitermitis (assembly GCF_054601275.1). NCBI lineage: Bacteria > Pseudomonadati > Bacteroidota > Bacteroidia > Bacteroidales > Dysgonomonadaceae > Dysgonomonas > Dysgonomonas reticulitermitis. Next base: position 235,388 of record NZ_BAAHWU010000001.1, read on the forward strand.
TTTCGGCAAAAATATTCCGGATCGTTCCTGATGTTGCGTCACCCAAAGCGATCGCACTGTTTTGTGCCTTGCGGAAGTAATTGCCTTTTATGATGATATTTTCGTTTGTATTACCCGATTGCAGGGATATATTGTCCCCGCCCGACTCTATGTCGCAGTTTTCAATCAGGATATTTTTGCTGTTGGCCAACAGGATGCCGCCTTTGCCGCTCCCCCTGATTTTTCCGGGGCCTGTGACAGAAACGTTTTCTATCCCGTAGCATTGGATGAGGTATGTGACTGCCGGACTGAATGACAGGATAGCTCCATCGGATAGTTGCAGCCTGACGTTGGAAAGCAGCTTGACAGATGTATCCATCTTGTACATACCACGGGGGACATAAACTGTGCCTCCTCCGGATTTATTGCATATCTCGATAGCGTGGGAAAATGCCGGGGTATTGTCGTGTAGATTGTCGCCCAGCGCGCCATAGTCGGCCACGTTGAACGTCTGCGCGGGAAATGATGTGTTTATTTTTGATTCCAGTTCGGGAGCCGTATCCCAACCTGTTTCCTGTCGCTGATGCTTGTCGGCCAGTTCGGTGAATTCTATATCGGCATACAAAACGGTTTCGTCGCGCAGGTAAGACGGCGCTTTGAGGCTGCGGTATATACCGTATTTGGGACGATTGAACCGTGCTCCATCGCGCCACAGGTCGGCGTTTTTGCTTTTTGCCTTGAGTAATATCTTTCCATCCGATACCCTTCTGATCTCTATTTCTACCATTCCGGCACGGTCGTGCAGTATTTTTTCTGTCGCTTCCACCCATACGCCTTTAAACTGGGCCAGATCGGCCTCGGCCAGTATGGTGGGTATATTTTTAGCGGTGACTGCATGATATTGCAGCACCTCTTTTCCTTTTTCGGTAATTTTAGGTGTCAGGGTGATGATAGGCGCTCCGGCATTGGGTCCGGCGTCGGCTTTTACCTGATGGATGTGGCAGAAATTGGGTGAAGGCCGGAAGTCCTTGTCCAGTTTAAATTTCCATTTGTAAAGATGTGTTTTTCCCTGATAGCCTTTCATGCTTTCGGGAGAAGGGCCGAACGTTTTTATTTCGGTTCTCTGCCTGTCTGAAGCTCCACAACGGTCGTAGTCGAGGGTGGCATGCAATGTGAAGGCGAATACCTGTTTTTGCAGTTCAGGGTCGTATACTTGTGTGATGTGCTTTACAGAATGCCCGCAGTCGGGTACTTCGACTCCATAGCCGAAGGATTCTATCAGCTTGTAAGTATCAGTCCTGCCGTCGGCATTCATTGTTTTACCCGCTTGCGCATGGGTGTGCAGGCAGACTGTACAGAATAGTATGAATACGTTCAGAATATATTTCATGTCAAACGTTTTTTACCGATACTTTTTATTTTCGAAATATCCGGGGCAGAGCGATTTTGCGCTGCCCGGATAAATCTTAATTTATGAATCAATAAGGAATTATTTATAAGCATCATTTTGTACCCATATATCGGACATGATGTCCATTTGTGACTGCGGAATAGGCCACAATAAGCCATCATATTTACGGAACATTGTCGCTTCTTTGTCATAGGCAATCATAGGAATAACATTTTTTGCTATATCCCAACGAAGAAGATCATTATAACGTAAGCCTTCATAAGCCAGTTCTATCCGTCTCTCGTTACGTATGTTTTCGCGGGTAAGTTCTGTTTTGGCCGGCATTTCCACACCACTGCGCGCACGTACATCGTTCAGAGCTTTCAGCGCGCGGGTATCTGTGCCTTTACCACTTTCAAACATGGCTTCGGCGTACATTAGCAGCAGATCGGCATAACGCATTTTTACAATATGCTGGTCACTCATATATGTTCCTGTCGGCACGTATGCTTCCGGGTTGATCCATTTTTTCCAAGCCATGTTGGTGATAGGGATCACGCTTTCCGATTTACGTCCATCTTCTTGAAATATTCCGTATATATTGTTTATCCACGAATCGCCAATTTGGAAAATCGTCATTTTCAGACGTGGATCACCGGGTTCGTAAGCATTGCGAAGCTCTTTGGTAGGGAAGCAACTCATACGACTGCCAACCATCTGGTCGAGCGAGTGGTAATCGGCCGGAGCCTTGAATATAACCGAGAACATAATTTCAGGATTGTTTTCTTGTTTTCCGAAAAATATTCCTGCGTAATCATTCGCCAGTCTGAACGGATTGGCTGTGTCGCCAATAACCGTCCATGCTGCGTCTGCCGCTTCCGTGTAACGGTGGTTGTTCATCAGTATTCTTACTTTCAGCATGATGGCAGAGCCTCTGACAGCATGCCCGTTGGTATAAGCTGTATTCGGCAGGAGAGGTATGGCAATTTCCAGATCGGCAAGGATTTGACTTACAACATCTTCTTTCGAACTTCTCGGTGTATTTTCGTATCCGCTGCCTACGTATTCAGATTTCAAGGTTAGCGGTACGGCGCCGTATAGTTGTATTAGTTCGTTGTAATAATAAGAGCGAAGGAAAAGCGCTTCTGCCTTATACTTGTTCAGGGTTTCGGCGGGGAGGAAGCTTTCGGCCCTGCTGATATTGTCCAGAAAGTAGTTACAGGCTGCAATACCTTTATAGCTATTTGACCAGAGATCGTTAATAGCACCTCCGGTAGATGGCGTGATACCTCCCCTGAGTATTGTGGCATAACTTTCGAAGCCCGATGAACATAATGCATTGTCTGAAAGCGATTCTATGTCCATATACACTCCGGCTACACTCTGACGGGCTGAGTATATATCTGATCTCAGGCCTACCGCATAAGCTGCAGTCAGGGCTGCCTGCACATCGCTTTCAGTCTTCCAGAATGTACTGCCGCTGATATCAACCAACGGGTCTTTGTCTAAAACGTCACTACAAGAGTAACAGACGAATATCAGACTCAGGATCATCAATTTTATTGTATTTGTTTTCATGATATTTTGTTCTTATAGTGTGATTTTAACTCCAAATGAATATATTTTAGTCTGAGGATAGATGACAGCTCTAGCATTGGCTGCGGTTCTTTCGGGATCGATTCCCTGAAACATATTCGAGTGTGTCCACAGATTATCTCCGGAGAAGTAAACTCTCAGGTTCTGTATATTAAATTTCGATACCAGGCTCTTAGACAACGTATATCCTATCTGAAGATTTTTCAGACGCAGGTAAGAAGCATCCTGCAACCACCATGTAGATACCTGTGTGTTAGCTGCATAGCTTTCGTTGAAGATGTGAGGTATAGAGTTTGACGTACCTTCGCCATCCCAAGCGCCGCGCCAGAATACAGCAGGCGCCGCCGCCTGACGGAACGGAGCGATACCCCATTCTTTCAAGTAGACTTTACCGCCCTGTACTCCCTGGAAGAACATAGACAAGTCGAATCCTTTATACTCCATGTTGATATTGAATCCATAGTTGAAGTCGGGGAATGCTCCCTTCACAACGATCCTGTCGTCGGTCGTAACTTTACCGTCGCCTGTCGTGTCTTTGTATTTCATATCGCCCGGCTTCGGATTTGTTCCCGAAAGCGGTTTCGGATTATTAGTGTTTGTTCCCGCATTCGCTTCGTCTATCTCTGCCTGTGTCTGGTAAATACCATCGAATATGTACATGTAGTATGAGTTCCAAGGAAGCCCTTCCTCTTTGATCTGTCCATTGCCACTGTTGATCTCGCGTGCACCGTACTTCAACAGTTTGTTTCTGTATGTTTCCAGATTTGCATTGATACTGTATTTAAATCCGTTGATAGAGTTTTGATGACCCAACACGAATTCCCAACCCTTGTTCTGCATTTTACCGTCGTTTACGGTCGGTGCACTCAGCCCGATGAAATTAGGAACCTGCAAGCTTCGCAGAATATCTGTCGTTGTCTTGTTGTACCAATCTATCGAACCGTATAGTTTGGAGTTGAAGAACCCGAAGTCGAGGCCAACGTCGGCGATGGTTGTTGTTTCCCACTTGATATCGGGAACATTGAGTCCCTGCTTGTATATACCTTGCATAGGGGTGCCGCCGAAGTTGTAGATGATCGGGTTAGAACCGCCGGAATATGTGCTTGACAATAAGTCCTGATAAGGATAATTCCCGATATTCTGGTTGCCGAGTTGTCCCCACGAACCTCTTACCTTCAGGTTGCTCAACCAAGAAACGTTTTTCAGGAATTCTTCTTCCGAAGCTCTCCATCCGGCCGATACCGAAGGGAAAAATCCCCATCGATTACCTTCGCGGAAGCGGGAAGAACCATCGTTACGAAAATTGGCTTCCAACAGGTATTTTCCCCTGAAATCGTAGTTTATACGACCGAATATGGATTGAAGTCCCCACTCGTACGCGTTTCCGATGTTTTTCATACCGGCAGTAGGAGCTGTGTCGAGTTCCCACATATCACCTACCAACGTTCCGATACGGTAACCTGCCAGTTTTTCGTTACGCAGATTTTCCTGGCTATACCCAAGAAGGGCAGTGAGATTGTGTTCTTGGTTGAACGATTTGGCATAAGTCAATGTTCCGAAGAGGGTGTATTGCGTTTCTTTGATGTCTCGCACAGTAAGTTGGCGCTCAGTGCTGTTCCATGTTGATTGAAGAAGGTATTCACCCTTGTTGTCGGGGAAGAAGTAGTAACCGTAAGTAGGTTCGGTCAGCGCTTTATCCGTTCTGTTGAGATGGCGTATGCTTCCTTTGACTTCGGCATTCAGTCCTTCGATTATTTTTACATTGACGTATGCACTTAGCAGGGCATAATAGTCTTTGTATTTTTTCTTGTTTCCTCCTTTGGCTATGGCCACCGGATTTTTGTTTCCTCCCTTACCTTGTAGGGATGTGGAGAAGCGTCCGCTGCCGTCAGGCAGGTAAGGGGCTATCAGTGGCGACATAGCATATGCGCACAGCATCTGGTCTTCTGTAGCATTGAAGTCCAGAATAGCTTCGGGAGTGCTTCCGCTTGTTACTGCCGGTTCATATCTGTCACCTGTAGAGAAGTTCATATTAGTACCGAAAGTAACACGTCCGCCTAGGTTGGTCTTGAAGTTGAATTGGACATCGTATTTCTTATACCCCGTTTCTATCATAACCCCTTTCTGGTCGAGTATGCCGGCTCCGAAATTATATGTCGTTCCGCCTTTGCCGCCGTTTACGCTCAGGTAATATTGGTTCATAGGGGCATTGCGGGTCACATCGTCTACCCAGTCGGTATTTGGATACTGAGCCGGATTGGTGAGGTATCCCTGACGGTATGATTCTATTTCTTCATCCGTGTATTTCCATGTCGGTTGCAATCCGGTGTGATTAACGGCTTTGTTCATCAGTTCCATATATTCCACCGAATTGGTTATACGCTTTTGCTTTTCGGTAGGAGTCTGCAATGCGAAAGTATATCCGAAGTCGATATTCAGGCGTCCTTCCGAACCGTTTTTCGTTGTGATGAGTATTACCCCGTTAGCTGCACGCGATCCGTAGATAGCGGCAGAAGCGGCATCTTTCAGTACCGATACGCTTTCGATGGTATTCGGATTTACTTTTGTCATATCACCAGCCACACCGTCGATCAGGATCAAAGGGTTGTTGCCTGCTGACGAAAAAGTACCCATACCGCGTATCTGTAGATTGTTGCCTTCCGATCCGGGCTGTCCCGAATTTTGTACTACCTGAAGTCCCGGCACACGACCTTGTAGCAACGATGCTGTATTAGGGGCAGCGCGGGTTATAAGCTCTTCTGAACTTATTGTTCCCACAGCTCCGGTGAGATTAACTTTTTTCTGGGTGCCATAACCTACTATTACGACTTCATCCAGCAACTGCTGGTTTTCTTTCAGAACAATGTCGAAACGGCGTTTGGCGCCGACTTTGATTTCCTGACTGATGTAACCTACATAGGTAACAGACAATAAGGTGTTTTCATCAGGGACATTCAGGGTAAAATTACCGTTTTCATCGCTCACTGTTCCATTGATTGTTCCTTTTACAACAACGCTGACGCCGATGATAGGTTCTGATTTTTCGTCAACGATTGTTCCGCTTACTTTGACGGACTGTGCCATTAAATATACCGGCCCTAAAAGACATGCCAGAAGGAAGACACATCTTTTGATAAACCATGCTAAATTTTGTTTTTCCATAGTAACTTGTGTTGGATGTTAATTAATACCATATTATTTGATTTAGAGTTTAATAGTACCAGCAAAGCCGCCGTAGGGAAGGAGGTCTATAACAATGCGGCTTCCGGTTTTCGTGTGTTTTTCGTCAAAAGTGGTTCTGTCTTTTCCATCTGTAATGAGGTCTATATTTTTTCCTGCCGGAATGAATGGCAGGTCGAACTCTATCTGTCTGCTTTCGCTCTTGCCGCTGATACCTCCCAGATACCAGGTGTCGCCTTTGCGCCGGGCCATCACTACGTAGTCGCCCGGATATCCGGCTACGAGGCGTGTTTCATCCCATGTTACGGGTACTTTCTTCAGGAAGTTCTTCGGCGCATCGGGTAGCGAGCGGTACGATTTTTCGTTGTCGGCAAAGTTTTGTACACCCGACTCGAAGATTACCGACAAAGCCAGCTGATGCCCGTAGGTCGTGACATTGAATGCTTCTACGCCCTGACGTATCTTATTTGAAAAAGTAACCGGAGTATAATCCATAGAGCCTACCACATTGCGTGTAAATGGCAATATTGTGTTGTGTAGCGGGGCTGCGTCGCAGGCAGGCTGTCGGCCGAAGGATTCGGCTCCTCTTACGGCCTCGGTGGTCATCAGGTTGGGATAGGTGCGTTCCAGCCCGCGTGGAAGGCTTGCTCCGTGGAAGTTGACGAGGATATGGTGTGCGGCCGCATCGGCGAGTATGTCTTTGAAAAGTTTCACTATGCCCTGTTTGTCGCTGTCGAAGAAGTCTACCTTGATGCCTTTGACACCCAGCGATTGCAGTTTCTGCATTTCCTGCCTGCGTACATCAGGAACAGACATGAGGTTCATCACATTCACCGTGTCTGTAGTCCGGCCTGCTCCCGAGTGGTACCATAACCAAACATCAACATTCTTTTTCTTCGCATATTTTACGATATTTTCTACATCACCGTCTTTCATATTATACCATCCCGCATCGATAAGCATATACTCCCAGCCCATTTCTGCTGTGAAGTCCACGTATTCTATCTGTGCTTTGTAGTCGGAAGCCGATTGTCCGTTAGACCACCAACTCCAGCTGGAACGTCCCGGCCTGATCCACGATATGTCGGTCAGTGCACATGCCGGATTGAGGTTCTGCACGAGATTTGTTTCCACTATCCCTGCAAGCTTGTCACTTACAATAATCACTCTCCACGGTGTTGCCCAAGGCAGGGTAGATACCGGTTCGGGATCGTCGGGAAGAATCACTTCTTCTTTTTCTGCAAAATGGACTTTATAGAGCCCGTCCTTGTTGCTTCTGACATGTGTTCCGCAATAAGTCCCATCCATGGTGGCCTCGGTGATCATAATCCATTTTCCGGCCGTATTGAACAGCATCGGATAAGCCCATCCGGCTTCGTTAGGCGAGTCGGAACCAATGGCTATATCGTTGCTGCTGTATTGCTCGTAACTCGGTTTCTTACGGCTGTTCATATCGTAAGGAAAGAGCCATGCCTTGCCGTCGAGTGGTACGGTAAACCCTGTTTCTTCGCCTGTAACCTTATATGTTCTGTTACTCTTGTCGGGGAAGCGGTAGCGGAAGGCCACACCGTCGTCGCAGGCCCTCAATATAAGCTCAACCTTTTTGCCGTTGCTGTTGTGGAATGTCAGCGTCTGTTCATGGGCATGGTTGTGTACGTTGAGTCTTTTACCTGCTTTCAGGGTATATTTTTCGTCGATTGTTTTCTGCGGGCTTTTCGATGCGAATTGCAGGTTCGACGAAAACTGCTGATCCTGCCTGTCGATACCGAGAGGTGAATCTTTTATGACCGTTTGCCCTTTAAAGTCTACGGTATAAGACAGTTTCATGTCGTTGCTACCTGCTGTTTTCTTGGAAAAAACAGAGATGGAAACCTGCCTGTCGGGCGATGTCAAAACCCATTTGCCTGTCTGGGCAAAGCATGTGAAAGGGAAGAGGATGATAAAAATCATCCCTGATATTAAGTTTTTCATAATGTTCGGTTATTTAGTCATAAATCGGAAAGTCATTGTTCCAATATTGTTGGGCTTTCCTTTTTCAGCCGGGGATACGCTTCCTGCCAGCCGGTTCTTTTTGTCTTTTTTAATTTCGATCTTTCTCCACGAGTAAATTCCTTTTTCATAGTCGAAACTGACGCCATCGTCGTCGTACAGATTGTAAACACCTTCCTTCGTACCATAGAGCCGTACTTCGATGTCTGTCTTTTCGCCGGGAGTGGGAGCGTGTAGCTGTGTTTTCATCATAGGGATGATTCCGCCGTCTTTCACATAGACGGGAATCCGGTCCAGTCCGGGTGTTACAGTGATTTCCTTACCGTTACCTGCAAATTCTCCGGTATAGAAATCGTACCAGTTGCCTTGCGGCAGCAATACCGTGCGTGATGTTTGTCCGGTAAACATCGGCGCAACAAGAATATATTCGCCGGCCATATATTGGTCTTTCACTTCTTTGTTCACGGCCTCCAGATAAGGGTTATCCTCCAAGTTCCGGCTTCCGGTAACTGTTTTGCTTTCGAGCCTGAAACCGGGTTCGAGAGCCATCGCCCTGAAGGGGGGAGTTCCTTCGAAGTGATATTTCGCAAATTCTGAATAGAAGTATGGCATAAGTTGCATGCGGAGTTCGGCATAGTACTTCACCTGATCGGATACTTCGGGGAAAGACCATGGTTTGGTACCGCTCGACCATGCATTGATCATTGCCATCGGTGAAAACACCACCGACTGGAAACGGCGCAGCCATTCCTCACCTGTCTTTGAATTTCTGACCTCAGGTGTCCACAATACTCCGCAGAAGCCGCTGTTGACAAGGGCGGTGATAAAATCCTGATGACTGTAATAATCGTTGTAGATGACATAAGGCAGGTTGTTGGCCCCTGCATTGGAAGCCCTGACCAAACCGAAAGTCCGCGTATTTTCCTTTCTGTACAGTTCGTCGGTCAGTTTCTGAGCCAGTACACCGTAAGTCTGACGCATCTGTATGCCGCTGATGCCTGACGGAAAAGTAGCCATATCGGGCCACAGGTAAAAGTCGTAGCCATCCACTTCGTCTATCTTGTATCCGCTGATGCCAATTTTCACCTGATCTTTATCAAGCTGGTTGGCGAGAATGCGTCTTCCTTGGGGGTGATTCAGGTCGGGCACGGTTCCGCACCATACGGTATGCGAGCCTGTGTACGGATCGATGGCCTTGCTGATGGATGCATCCGGCGATACGTACGGGTTTGTCCACAGATTGAGGCGGACTCCTTTTTCCAGCAGCTTTTGCGTAAATCCGGCAGGATCGGGGAAGCGGGTCTTATCCCATTCGAAGGTGCACGGATAGGCTTTGGTCTGCCATCCGGGTTCTAGCCCGACGAAATCGAGCGGAAAGCCGTGCTTTTCGAAGTCATCCACTTCTTTCATTACATCGTCGGCCGTGTATAGTGTCCGTACGCGTTGCGTGAATCCGAGTCCCCAGCGTGGAGGCAGGGTTCCGCCGCCGCAATAAAGGTTGTATTTCTTCACAGCGTCCAGCGCATCTTTTCCCGAAAATATATAAAACTCGATTCCTCCTGCCGGAATAAAGACTTCCACGGCATCGGAATAAGGGCGCGAACTCCATGTCTTATCTATATTGCGGTCTTTGGCCACAGGCGGATTTTTTGCATCTTTTCTCACGCTTGTTCCCACGTAGAATGTAAGGTATTGGGCGGAGTTGATAAAGATACCATATCCCTGCGACGATACGTAGAAAGGGACGGGAGCATGGGTACGGCCGTTGTCTTTGCCGCCGTAGTGGTCTACATGCAGGTTGAGGATCTTGCCTCTCTGGTGTACGGTCTGGAAATTAAGTCCCAGCCCGAATATCTGCTCGCCTTTTTCCAAAGGGAAACGCATATAGGTTTTTCCGTCAATCAACTCGGCGTGAATATCTGCCTTGTCGAACGGGAAATTCTGCGGAGACTGGCTTTTCAGGGCATTGGCGGCCGGTTTACTGCCGGAAGCGCTCAGCAGTGTGTACGAATCCGGTTTGCCGAATACGCCCTTCCATACTCCGGGATATTCTTCCGTCCATTGTATCTGTTGTGCAGACAGGGCGAACGGGATAAGGAAAAGGATTATTACAAGGATATTTTTCATTTTATTCTTGATTACTGTTCACTGTAAAAGCGCTGCTGCGCACCACATGATAGGTGCCTGCCCGTGCATATCGCCTGTTTTTCGTTTACGGTCGAGATAGTACTGGTAATCGTTCTTCCGGTTTGTACCCTCGCATACGTTGGAAATGTCGCCGTCTTCGTTTATGTAGTCTATCAGTGCGATCCATGCTTTGCGTGCTACCGGAGTGTATTCTTTCTTGTCGAGCCAGCCGTTTTTCACGCCTACAATCATAGCATAAGTAAACATAGCCGAACCGGATGTTTCTACCCACGATTCGGGTTTGTCTATCAATTGGCCCCACAGGCCATCGGCACGCTGGTATTCTTTCAGGCTTTTCATCATTTTCAGGTACGAAGCCATGATAGCCGGGCGGTCTTTATTGTCTTTCGGTACCGAGGATAGCAACTCGCTCATTCCGGCGGCCATCCAGCCGTTGCCTCTTCCCCAGAAGAAAGGGGCGTCGGGTGAGTGGTAGAACAAGCCGTTCGGCTTTTGTATGGTATCGAGGTAAACTACCATTTCATGGGCGGCACGGTCAATATATTTGCGATCTTTTGTGGCACGGTATGCCTGCGACTGCACCATGGTGATCATGTACATATCGTCTATCCAGTAACGGGTGTGCCATGTGAGGTTTTTATCTAGTAGTTCCTTATAGATTTGCTTCTTATCGGCTGCTGCATTTTCGGGCATGGTCCATTGTCCGTCGGCAAAGTACAGGCCGAGATCGAGATACTTCTTATTTTTGGTCAGCATATATAACTCGAAAGGAATAGAACCAAAGACTGTTGCATCCACGTGGACAGGCTTAGGTACAAGATGCTTTTCCTCACTGAAGAACGGCTGAAAACGTTGTTCGAGTTGGACGAGCAGGGTTTTATTTTGGGTTACTTCCCCGAATTTCAAAGCGCCATACCATGCACAAGTTTCCGGATAGGTAATTGAATTGGGTGGCGCCGGCGGTCTGAAACTGTTGTGCGGACTGGCCACAAAGCGGTTTGCAACCAATAAACCTATGGTTTTCGGGTCTTTGCCTTCCGGCCACGATTTCAGATCCTGACCGTGTGTGATAAGACTGAAAACAATAAGCAATAGAAATAGGAATGGTTTTTTCATGGTTAGTCGACTATTTCAAATATTTTTGTAGAATCAGACTGGTATTTATAAGCAGGAAGTTTTTCAGTTAATTCGAGTTTAATCACTGAGGCTATTTTATCTGGAGCGTTTGCCGGAAGGTGTATAAGAATACCGCCGGCAGTATTTTCCACTTTCAATGTAGAACCGTTTTGCAACAGTCTGGCCTGTTTACCTTTATAATTAGTCTTTAACAACAGCTTACCGTTTGCAGGCCATTCTGTTACTGATAAATATAAAATCGTACTGTTTTTATTGTCTTTACGTGTGCAGTAACCCCATTCCGGTTTTTCGACCGGGCTTCTGAGTGTACCGTAAATGGCTTCACCATTCATTTTCATCCATTTCCCCATCATACGCAGCCCGTCTATGCTTTGATGAGGAATTTCACCTTCAGGAGTCGGGCCTACGTTCAACAGGTAGTTACCTCCTTTGGATGCGATATTGATCAGGTTGCGGATAAGTGTTTCGGGTGTCTTCCAGTTTTGGTCGTAACTCTTGTAGCCCCACGAACTGTTCATGGTCATGCAGGTTTCCCAGTCGCGCCCATCGAGTTCGCCCGGATCGGGTATCTTTTGTTCAGGTGTTTTGTAGTCCCCTGGGAAGTTAGGGCGTTTTAGCCTGTCGTTGGTTATTACGTTCGGATAGTTTTTCAATACATTGTTGAGCTTTGCGGCAAACTCATCGGTCATCTGAGTAGGAGTATCCCACCAGATAACAGCTACATCACCATAGTTAGCCAGTAGTTCCTTTACCTGTGGGACAGAAACTTCGTTGATGTATTGCTCCATAGACTTTGTTTCTTGTGCAGGATCCCAATGGCCTTTATGCGCGAGGGTATAGGCATCGATACGTGCCGAATCGGGATTAAGCCATCCTTCGTTCATCACCTTGCGTGCAGCCGACCCGCCCGGATTGTTCCAGTCCTGCGCCTGTGAATAATAGAAACCCAGCTTCATTTTATGCTTGCGACAAGCCTTAGCGAGGGCATCCAGTACATCTTTCTTGTAAGGGGTAAAGTCTACGATATTGAATTTGCTGGCGTTGCTTTTAAACATGGCAAATCCGTCGTGATGCTTGGCGGTGATAACTATATATTTCATTCCGGCTTCCCTGGCCAGCAGTACCCACGATTCGGGGTCGTACTTCACCGGATTGAATGTGCTTGCATATTGCTGATATTCGGCAACGGGAATTTTACAGCGGTTCATGATCCATTCGGCTCCGCCACGGCGTTGCTGATGGCCTTTGTACATGCCTCCGAGTATAGAATAGGGCCCCCAGTGGATAAACATGCCGAACCGGGCTTCGCGCCACCAGTCCATTTTATCTGCTTTGGTTTGTGCCTCGATATTGATATTGGATAAGATGAGGCATAGTAGGATCGATAAGGTTAATTTTTTCATGGTCGTTAGTTATGATATGTCACAAAAGTAAAAGCCTATTGTAAATATCGTTTGTAATAATTGTTCAATTATTTGTAAAAACTATTCAAAGTGATTTCTCATTGCTGATTGTCAGCTGTTTTTATTTAAAACTTCTTTTTCTTTCTAACCATCTTTACTGCTTTTTCGCCCAACCTGTCTTTCAACTGTTGATAGTACAGGCTACCAGGTGTAACGGCCTTATCTGCATGCTCGATCCATCCGTCTCCTACCGACTGAAAACCTTCGTATCTGAAGTTACTGCGTGAGACTCCATTAATGGCCCTGATAGTGGATTCGCGGCCACTTTCGGCCCACTGATCTTTTATAAGACCGTTGCTCCCGATGGCAAAGTTTTGTGCTGTGGGTGGTTGCATGGCCATAATAACGGGTGCGCTGCAATTCCAGAAAACGATCTGAGCTCCTGACCATCCGTGGCCTGAACCGTACCATCCGCGGTTTACGGCTAGCAAAGAACCGTCAGGCCCCTTGATGGTAATGTTATCGTAAAGACAGCCTGCCGCCCATCGCTGATGTGGTTCGCTGGAAGCAAAGGTCATATCGCCGTGACCTTCGACAAAGGCATTGGGCCCCGCCACACTGGCCCCAAGTACAAATTCGTGACGGTGGTGGCTCGAATAGCAATGCTCAAACAAGCACATCTGCCCCCATACCGAATAGGCGTAGCGGCGCCCTCCGGTGATAATGGATATCGGATTGATAGCCGAAAGGCTTTGTCCGGTGATAAATTTGGATGTACGTGACGTCCATACGCAGCAATCGAAATGCTCTACACTGACATTGCGTACCCATGCGTTTTCCACGGCATAACAGAAAGCGAAATTATTCGCATGATTCTCATCACAGAAATATTCACCGATGTTTTTGTAGACCTGTTTCACGCTTTCGTCGAACAGCGACACACCGTACATATTTTCCACTCCGCAGTTGGAAATACGTTCGGGAAAGGAATATTTATAAACCCGTGCTCCGCCGAATTCTTTTTGCAGGGCGTTGACAACCGGTATATCCAATGTAACCTTATCTCCTTCTACAGATACGATCCTGCGCTCGAACAACAAGTCCTTGCTGCCCGGTTGCCACTGTTTTGTTCCGTTCAGTTCGGTTTTATTTCCGTATGTGCGATAGCGGAGGAACGAGTCGTAGGTTGTTTCCCCTTTGAGAGGGCGTGGGGCGATGGAGTCCATACCGATGACGTGTATCCATGCAGCGGTACTGGGACGGTGAACGACGATATTATCACCAGCCTTGAATACTTTGCCAGCGTTTTCAACGTGTATAACTTTGCTGCCCGAAGGTACGTAATCGTCAGTAATGGCCTGCTCGGATGCCACGATAGGGGTAAGGTCTTTGTTTAAACCGATCTCGATCACATTGTACCGTTTTGGAGAGGTAGCCAATAGTATTGTACCGTTTGTTTTACTGTCCCCTTCACCACGGAGGACAATACCGCCAGTGGTTATTTTCAGCGGTTCGGATATGCGGTATATTCCTTTCTTGATGAGTATTGCGCCTCTGAACCCATCCTTTTTCATTTGCAGACGCGAAACGGAATCGATCACGGCCTGTATGCGCGGGTGGTCGTCTCCTCCGGATGGCCTCTGTATAATGGCTGCGACGGGAACATCGGGAATGGGCACGCCCCCACCCATGTATCCACAACCCGAAAAATCAGGGATGATATCCCCTTTGTCGGTATAAGGAGTGTACTCCAGTTTGCCGTTCTTCATCTGAACGAGCTTGCTCTGTGTCTGGGCATATGTCTTCCCGTAAGAGAGGCAGGTCAGCACCGAGAACAGGATTGCAGTTTTTAAAATGTTTCTTTTCATATTTTAGTATAGTTATCGGCTGTTAGCTAATAGCTGTTAGCCCGCATTATATTGCTAAAAGCTCTATTTATTAATTTTTTTAATAATGGGCTGTACTGTATTATCCGGAACACTGATGTTTTCTACCGTGGGATCGATCACATCATCCATCACTATGGCATAGCGTTCATCGGGTTGTTCTACTTTGATCGTGCAATTTTTCAGTGATGCGTCTTTCACATGGCGGAACCAAAAGCCGAATGCAGGCTGTATATTTAGATCGCCAACGTTGTACTTACCCACTCCGATCTCAGGAGGCGAGGCGTTCCGGTCTTCTGCCGGGTGGCCTCCTTTGACAGTCAGATGGATATTATTGAGTTTTATATTTTTGATATAGCCCGTATGCTCACCGTTCGGGAGCCTGAAGTTAAGCCCGCCTTCCACCTTATCATTGTCGGGCAGCTTGTACCCTGCGATAATCGGGGTGGCTTTGTTTTGTTTGCCATCGTAAGGAGTCCATCGTTCTCCGCGGAACGAGCTTCCGGCATATGCTTCGGCTATTTCCACATTGTTCAGTACGATGTTTTCCACCTGCCCTATATTTACATTGGTGCATAGCAGTTCGTTCCTTGTTTTGCCGTTTTCATTGAATGAGAACATTTCTACATCGGCGCCTATTACTCTTGCCCTGTTGGAAATGGAAATGAAAAAAGGTGCACGCGTGCGAAACATTTTCGAAGTATGGTGCAACGGGCCCGTATGTCCTGTATTGAGGAAGACGTTTTTTATGTGGCCTCCGTCATTGGTAGAGATGGAGAAGCCTGCCTTGTTGGATCCCAATACGTAGATGTTGTCGACGTAAATATCCTGAATGTCGTCAGCCGTTTCTGAGCCTATCTGAAACAGGTTGCAGTTGGTATCGCCTATGATGTTTCGCACAATGTAATCCTTCGCAGGACGGGTAAAGCCCAGAGAGCAGTCGGCGCCCAGCTTGACAATATCGTCGGAGCTGACCTTCGAGTATATATTCCGTGCGATAACGTGGCTGCAACTCATAAAGTCGTAAATGTCGCGGGCATTACCCGATGCTTCTTTGGCAAAATAACTATCGTGTACGTTGATGCTGTCGGAACCTGTAGCCAGCAGTACAAAGTGTCCGCCCTGATCGATATGCAGCATATTGTCTATCGATGCCTCCCCAATGTAATACGGTTCGTCCGTGGCAGGATCGTACCATAGGTCTTTGCCATTGTCATAGCCGCCTATTTCGATATTCTTACACAACTTGAATGTGAACATCTTGTCGGCTCTTTTGTCCGGCTCATTGTCCATCACCCGGTCGGAGGTTACCAAGTTACCATCACCCGTGATACGCCCGTTTCCGAATATCTTTATATTCTCCTGCCGTTCGGCAAAGAACATCGTATTTCGGAAGAAAGTATGACCTACATCCTGTTTGGTGAGGTAGTTCTCCGGATCAGAATAAGGGCGCTTGTCTGTTGGTGATAACCCCGAACGGTAGGCCTTGTCGCTGAACCATGTGACTTCGGGCGCATCGCTGCCCCTGAGGGCTTTCAATGTGGCATTCTTGCCGATGTGCAGCCACACATTGCTTCTGAGGTGCGCCGTGCGGATATTGTATGTTCCTGCCGTAAAATACAGGATGCCTCCACCCAGCGAATGAACGTGCTTGATTGCTGCATTGATGGAGTCGGTATCGTCGACGATGCCATTACCTTTTACACCAAATGATTTTATGTCGAATTTGCCTGTATTGAAGTGTATGAGATTGGATTCACCGTTGTTTATACCTCCGGTTACTATTATTTTAAATGTATAGAGTTTATCGGGTTGAAGTCCTGATATTTTCGCGGAATTGACGTTCATCACTGCATTTTTTACCTTCGACCAGCTTTTGCCTTTGTCGGTGGATTGTAGTAGGGCGATCTTACCCGAAGGGGCTGTCCAATTTAGTTTTACTTCATTAAATAGAGCCGGATCTTCTTTGTATGTGACCATATTCGGTAGATCACGCCGCAGGTCGGTAATCGTATTCACTGCTCTGACGGTTGCTATACTCATCGGAGTACCGGCGCTTTTATAAACTTTTGGCTGCGAAGTGATATATTCCGAACGGAATACGTAATCTCCTGTTTTATTTAGCTTTATATCTTTTATTCTGATTTGCAGGTCGATACCGTTTAATGGACGCAGGTCGATGTCGGTGAATGTGACGACTTGTCCGCCGTCGGAAAGACCGGAGATATTCACTTGTCCTACTTGCCGGTATGGATAATTTGTGCCTGCGCGACCTATCGATTGTTTGGGCAGATCGCGCAGGCCGACTTCACCTCTGCCGATAACGTTTACCGTGGTATTGCCCGGCGTCACGTTTATCCCTTTTGGAATATAAATGTTGATAGTGGCTGCCGGTGTGCGCTGTCCGGCTACAAAGTCGAGAATAATATCGGATTCTACACCGGCTGTTACTTCTTTCCGGTGAACGGTGAGGATAGGTGACAGGGCTTTTTCTTCCAGAGCGATAGTATATCCTTTCTTGGCTGTTTTCAGTCTATCACCTGTTTCCAGCAGCGTATCTCCGGATTTGATTTTTCCATTCCGGTCATAAATAGTATAGCCTGTCAGATGTAACTGTTCACCGAGTTGATTCGCTGTCAATCCCGTAGAAAGAAGGCCTTTGTCTTCGGGTGTATCTACTGTGAAGCGATAGGTTGTACCGGTAACCAGATAAAGGGTGTCTTGTGTTATCCGTACTATATTAGGCGAATGGGAAATATTGAAGGGTGAAACAGCTGCCTTTACCGTATATACCGATAATAAGTATAGAAGAAAAGCGACGAGAAGATATTTTTTCATATTCTCCGGTTTAGATTTACGGTGTAAAACTATATCAGGAAAAATATTTTTATTTGTAAGAACTGTTCAAAAGGTTGAAGAAATCGATCAAAACATTCTTTTTGTTTGTTCTGCACGCTTTCTATTTACTATTTACAGAAGTAATAAATCATTAATAACGCGAATCAATAGTCAGAGAAGTTGTTGCTCATTTAATTGATTTATAATCAATGAATTAAAACGAAATATAAGCTCTTCTATATAACGCCTAAGTTGCTAAGCAACTGATAACTACTTTGACTCCTTTAACTACTGATTGGTATTAATAGTTATATGCAACTTTACATCTCTACCTTGCCATGTACCCATTTATGTATTGATTTAGTTTATCAATTTGACCTAAATTTATAAAAAAATGATCAAATATTACAAATGAAAATCTGTTTTCGACTCTACTTTTGAAATAGTAATATAAAGCAAATATATAAAAGCAAATATATAAACCTTATTTCTCGTACCCTTTATAAAGATTACCATGAAAGAAACCATGTTTTATTGTGACATGTGTTGCAATTACCCCATTAATGAAATCAGAATTATTCGTTGATAAAATCTATTCATGCAAGTATGTGTTCGCAAACACTAAAAAACAATTTATAACTAAAAATCTTAACTAAATGAAAAAAAAGGAAACAATATCCAAATTGCGGAGCAGATGGCTCATCCTACTATTATTTGTCTTATGTCTGAGTCAAAATACTTTTGCCCAGACATTTAATATTACGGGAGAAGTCAAGGATGCATCGGGAGAACCTTTGATAGGCGTTACGGTTACCTTAAAGGGATCAAACAAAGGCGTTATAACAGATGTGGATGGTAACTTTAAGATAACATGTAGTAAAGGCAACGTCTTGAGATTCACATATACGGGCCATATCGCTCAAGAAGTGAAAATCGAATCTGAAAAAAAGCTGGAAGTTATAATGATCGAGAACTCACTTGATCTTGACGAGGTTATTGTTGTCGGATATGGGGTACAGAAAAAGCGCGACATAACAGGAGCTATTGCTTCTGTCGATTCTAAATCGATAGAGGAAAAATCTCCGGTTAATATTTTTCAAGCTCTTCAAGGCGCCGCGCCGGGTCTTCAAATTACTTCGGCATCAGGGGCGCCGGGAGCAGAGAACATGGTAATACTCCGTGGAGCATCTACATTCTCTGATGGTGGAGTTGCGCCTTTGTATATTGTGGATAATGTAATAACAAGCAGCATTGACAATATAAACCCCTCCGACGTCAAGTCGATAGAAGTGCTTAAAGACGCGGCATCTGCATCCATATATGGAGCACGTTCGGCAAATGGTGTTATAATTATTACGACGAAAGCCGGAGAAGCCGGAAAACCCAAAGTAGATTTGAGTTATTTAAGAAGCTATCGTTCTATGGCAAGAAAAGTGCCACAAGTAAATAATTTTGAGCGTGTACTCAATTTACAAGCTACTAATTTTGACGATCCATCTAAAACTCTGGAAAAATTTGGAGTAGTAACCGATTCTGTCGGGATGACAAATAGTGAAAACAACTTTTATCAGGATCTTTTGACTCAAACAGCCATCAGGAATGATTACAAAATTAGTATTAGCGGAGGGCAAGACAGGATAAAATATTTGGCGTCGTTTGGTTTGGTCAATGATGAAGGTATTATCAAAACCAGCTATAATGACCGTATTACCGGACGCTATAATATGGATTTCCAAGCATGGCCTACTGTAAAATTTACAACGAGAGTTAGTTTCAGTAACATGAAAACAAACAGTATTAGCGAGGGTAACGTTTTACAAACATCGATGAGGCGTCCTACCAATATGATAATATATTATCCTGACGGGTCATTTGCCCCGTATTACGATATGGGAGGAAACCGAAACCCCGTGCAGGAACTCTATGGGCGTGAAAATAAAAGAGAAAGATTCCAAGGAACTATTTACCAAGGAATGGAATGGAATTTAACGAAAAATCTTATACTATCGGCTAGCGCGCAAGCCGATCTTGGCTTAACCAGATATACCCAGTTCACATCTAAAGAACTGGATTCTAACGCAAATGAAGATTTGCGTAAAAACTCATCATCTGATAAAACAACATTCAATCAGAAATATGCAGGAGATATGTTTCTTGCTTATAGTAAAACCTTTAATTCCGACCACAATCTTTCTGCTATGATCGGAACGAGTGTTGAGATGGGGAAAAGCGAATATTTAAATTTTGCCGGAAGTTATCTCGTTACGGAGGCTATCCAGACCATGAATATGGTAACGGCCTGGGATTTGGCTAACACTTATACATCCGGGGAAGAATATGCCATTGCCAGTTTTTTCGGGCGCTTGTCTTATAGTTACAAAGGTAGATATCTATTTAATTCCACAGTGCGCAGGGATGGCTCTTCTCGCTTCGGACCAAACAAACGATGGGGGACATTCCCTTCTGCTTCATTAGGATGGCGTTTCTCTGACGAACCGTTTATGTCTTGGGCGACTAACATACTTACTGATGGGAAATTGCGTGGTAGCTGGGGGATTACAGGTAACGACCGCGTCGGATATTATGAATACCAGACCATGTTTACAGCCGGTAAATATAGTTATAATGGTATTGGTGGAGTTGTACCTGTTTCTACTTTTGGTAATCCGAATCTACATTGGGAAGAGACTAAGCAAACTAACTTTGGTTTGGACCTGACTTTCTTGAACGGACGCGCCGGTGTTATTGTCGACTATTACATCAAAAATACAAAAGATTTGCTTTCATCTATGAACTTGCCTTATACAACCGGATATGATGATATGCGTGTCAATTTGGCCAGCATTGAAAATAAAGGCCTGGAAATATCTTTGAACGGATATCCTGTGAGAACTAAAGATTTTATATGGGGCACTACAATCAACTGGTGGAAAAATAGAAATACGATAACAGATTTGGCTAAAGATGATTATGTCCAAAGCAATCTCTGGATGGTTGCAAAAGGAAAACCCGCGGGCCAATGGTATGGGTACAAAAATCTGGGCGTATATCAATATGATGTGAGTAATGCATATACAGAAGACTTCAAAACACGTTTGAATCCTGTATTAAAGAGAGATGACAACAACAATGTTATTATCGGTTTGAATGGACAACCCACCCTGTTAGGTTATACGCTACCCGATGGCACAGCGTATGCGGGTAGTGTCAAACAAATGAGAGTATCCGGAGAAAATATTGCAAAAGGTGGAGATGTTATTTGGGAAAACAGGCCGGATACCGATGGCAATTACGATGGTTATATTAATGAAGGGGATAAGTACATACTTGGAAATGCCAATCCTGACTGGCATGCTTCGTGGAATAATGACTTTACCTATAAAAACTTTACGTTTTCTTTCAATTTCTACCTGAGTTGGGGTGGTTTGGTTTATAATGGATTGAAACGGTACTATACAACATGGGGAGGTAATACACATATGCAACACCCCGATTACATCAGGACAGGATGGAAATATCAGGGACAGGATACACCTTGGTATGCATTAAATACGAGACAACGGGCAACAAATAATGCTAATACCGGAGAATTGAACAGTATGTACCTTGAAGACGCTTCATTCCTTCGCTTAAAAAATGTAAAATTAACTTACAATTTGAACAGTAAATATGTGAAAAAGACTCCGCTTCGCAGTTGCCAGGTATATGTATATGCCAATAACCTGTTGACTTGGACTAACTATTCGGGATATGATCCTGAAATTGGAGGAAGTGTGTTGACTCCGGGCAGGGATAATTCAGCTTATCCACGATACAGAGAACTTGGATTTGGAATTAATGTCGGATTTTAAACTGTTTAATCAAAAGTTTTAATAAAATGAAAAAATATCTATTTATATTGACAATGGTTATGCTAGGTATTACTAGCTGTAATGATTTTCTGGACAGAAATCCAATATCAGACATGTCTCCTACAACTTTTTTTACGACAAAAGGCGATATGCGTAGCTGGAATGCAGGAATATATAATGCTATGCAGCTTACTCTAAATGTAGCTCATTTATCTTGGGGAGATCTACGTTCCGACTCTTATGAAAGTACGGGTTATGCCGACTCTAATGATTTATATATAAACGGACTAAAAGCAAGTAATAGTGGTTACGCCAGTTGGAATAACTTATATTCTTGTATTGCAAGATGTAATATCGCAATTGAAAACTATCCTGAAATTCCTCAAATATTGGAGTCTGAATATTCTAACTATATAGGGCAGGCTTACGGTATGAGAGCATTGATGTATTTCTATGCTTTACGTGTATGGGGTGGCGTTCCCATCGTTACCAAGTCTTGGGATGGCGATGTTTCGAGTACGCAAATAGGAAGAGCCACAATAGAAGAAGTCAAAGCTCAAATCATGAGTGATCTTACCGAAGCCAAACGTTATCTGAACAATCCGACTGACAAATTTTATTTTTCCACAGCAGCATATTATGCTTTGAAAACAGATGTACATATGTGGTTTAAGGAATATGACGAGGCTCTGAGCACATCGGATTATTTCATAAATAACAGCAATTTTACACTGGTTAATTCTGAGATTGAATGGAAACAAATGTTTCTGACTCCTGGCGCTTCCAAAGAGATAATTCTGGCTGTAGCATGGGATTATGCTACAAATGGAGCTTCAGGTTGGCCTTCACAGCTCGGTGCATCAAATACCAATAATGGGTTTATGATGTCAAAAGCTATATTCGAAACGTTCATCGACCGGCTTCGATCCGGAAAGGGAACAGATAGCCGTTTCTGGAACACACTGGATACTGTGAAAATATTTTACAACACGAATCGTATTCCTCTTACTTATGCCTCATATAAAGGCACATCCGGAATAGAAAAGAATACAAAATATTGTGATGTCGATCCTAACAGGGTTTTCAATGCTAGTTATGGTGTTTATCAATCCCATTGGTTGGTACTCTCCACATCGAACGCCGCTGTTCAATTTCCGGTATACCGCTTAGCCGACGTACTCTTATTAAGAGCAGAAGCGTTAAACAAACTAAGTAGAGGCGCGGAAGCTCTAAACGTCGTAAACAATATACGTAAACGTGTAGGATATAAGGCTGACGCCGCTCAAGAAGCAGAGAGCACAGATAAAGCCAAAATTGAAAATATTATCCTTCAGGAGCGTCAGCTTGAATTTTTAGGCGAAGGTAAACGCTGGTTCGATTTAGTACGGACAGATAAGGTTATAGATATTATGGATCCTATTTACAAATTACGGCAATCTACTCCGGTAGGTTTTGGCGATCCCGGGCGTATTTTATTTCCTATCTATACCCGTGAGTTTGAGGCTAACTCCGCGTTAGAACAGAATTATCCTTATACTAAAGGAAATTAATATTTAATATTTATCAAAATAGAATAAAGCTATGATAAAAAAATATATAAGAATTACACTTGCTGTTGCCATTATTTCCTTAATATTCTCTAGCTGTGAAATTTTTGGGCTCAAGGTACAGGAATCTTATGATTACGACTACAATGCCGGACAATATGACAACCATATTAATATGACGGTGTGGGAATTTATAAACTCTCGTCAGGACTTGTTTCTTCTGATGAAAGAGGCGATAGAATATGCCGATATGCAGGATATGTATAACGAAGCGAACGCGACATATATATTGTTAGCTGACAAAGCTTTCAATTCAACAACAGCGGCCGATTTGAGTTATTTTCAGACGCATAAGCTGATAGATAACACAGGTGTTGCGTATGCCCCTATATCGATGACTCAATATCCTAAAAATGTAGTAAAAGAGTTTTTACTCTATCATATAGTGAAAGGAAAATATACATGGAGCAATCTGCCGCCATCGTCTGCATGGTATGGCACCTATGCTACGGCCGACACTGCTAAAGTGAATATGTACATCATTAAAGACCGTAATCCGAACATTGTCTTTAACAACTTTGGCGGTCATTATAAAAGTGCGATAAAACCACGGACGAGCAATCTGCTTTCAAATTCAGGGGCTTATGTACATGTTTTGGAATCTTGGATTGACAGGCCTACCAAAAATCAATTGGGACAGTAATTGAAAATTAAATCAGTATAATTATGAAATATATAAAATCGTTTAAATATATAAAATTCCTGCTTGCATCGCTTTATATTGTGTTTTCTACAAGTTGTACCGATGATAATTATGTACATATCGACTCGTTAAGTACAGACGGTGACGAATTTTATTGCAATCAGAAGGTAAAAATGTGGATGGTAGTTCGCTCCGACGATTTGATGAAGGTAGACTATGAATGGTCATGTGATGGAGGACGAATTACCCAGCCTCAAGGACTGGACGAAAACACATGGCAGGCTCCTAATGTTCCCGGAACCTATACTGTATCATGTAAAGTTACAGCAGGAGGTAAATCCGAAATCCGGACACACTCTATGTATGTATCTTCTTATTATTTTGAAAAATTCGAAAAACTACCTTTCAGTTTTTCAGCGCAATCCGAATCTACTATTACACCCAAAACTGAAACTGTAAATGGCGTCGTTAACGGCTATGCAGAGTTTAAAGGGAATTCTACAACGAATGCTTATCGTTACTTGAATAAAAACTTTAACGACTCGGAGTTAAAACTTCCTTTCAGTACGATGAGTAAAATAGGATTCTCAAGCAATATACCAAAAGACACGCTGAAAGTTGGAAATAATAAAGGGCCTCACTCCTTATATTATGCATGGGGATTTAATCGTGATCCGAAGAAAGCCGACGCTGCTTATCCAACTGAATTTCAGTTTGAATGGTATCCAAATAAGGATGGTAATGTCCCAAATATACCACCTCTTGTCACACCGCAAGGTAAATTTAATGTACGGCTGCGAATTAATTATTTAGATAACGGTATCGCAAGGAATATAGTTAGTTATCTAAGTGTAAACGAATTGTCTACTTTTGCGGACAAGATTTACAAGAAAGTTTCATTGAGTATTGATAAAGACTATCTGATACACGTGAACCTGGATGGCGTAGAAGTACTCAAATCTGATTTCTTACAGGTTTTCAGAAGAAATTTCGACTGTGTCGATGATGTTTATATCAACTGGTGGAGAATAGGATTCCCTGTCGGAGCCAGTAGAGAATTACCTGTTCTTTATCTGGATGATGTATACAGCATAAATGATGGAACAATATTGAAATAATCATTTTATTCAGGCTTATCCGTTAAATCTGTAATAGTACAGGTTTGGCGGATAAGTTCTTTAGAAAAAAAAATATCAGGCATTATGAAGCAGATATTATATTGTACACTCTTCCTTTGTTTAACCTGTATTAATCAATTAATTGCAGGAAACATCACAGGAAAAGTGTCAAATGAGAAAGGAAAACCTTTAAAAGGAATTCCGATAAGTGTAAAAAATACTTCTAATAGTGTAAAGACGCTTGAAGACGGTAGTTTTATTCTTGAAGACGTCTCGGAAAAAGATACATTAATGATCTATCCTTCTAAAAATAAATTTGTTCTCATACCTGTAAAAAATAACACATCCTTTGATATCAGGATAAATAAGCGGGATTTATCTGTAGCTAGCGGCGATTACAGGGAAATACTTACTTTTTTAAATATAGCGAAGGCACGGACTAACCCTAATGTACTGACTAAAGGACAAATAGAAAAGCTCAGCGCCAATTCTGTATCAGAACTTCTTCGGGGAGATATTCCCGGACTGCAAATTACGATGATAGATAATGCTCCGGTGGCTATAATTCGGGGAGCATCTAGTCTTACCGGAGATGTAGAACCTCTCTATCTGGTAGATAGTGTTCAATATACTAAATTAGCAGATGTAGATTCTTCTGTAGATGTAAAAGACATCGAATCTTTAGAAGTCTTAAAGGACGGTTCAATGTTCGGGGTAAAAGGCGCCAATGGTGTTATTATTATAAAAACAAAAATATATTAATGAATTACTGATGTTACGCAAAAGACTAATTATGTAGGGCTAAAAAGGCTATCTTTGGAGGATGGAAAATTTATTAGATTTATACAGTGACTATCTGTGATGCAGTACCCGTCAGACGACCGCACCCGGATTGTCGGCCCTGTCTAATGGGAGCCTCAGCCACGACGGTATAACCCGGTTCATATCAGGAGAAGAACTAAACTCGAAAGACTTATGGTTAGAGGTTAAACCCATAGTACGGGAATATGAAAACACCGGCGGCTGTTTGATATTTGATGATACGATAATAGAGAAGCCGTACATGGATGAAAATGATTTGATTTGCCGGCATTGGGATCACAGTAAAGGCCGGAATGTAAAAGGGATTAATATCCTGTCGGCGTTTTATGTTTGCGATTCGGATGACGGGACTTCCGCCCTTGATATTCCGCTGTCTTATAATACAGTAAAAAAGACAGTTCGATTCTGTGAGGTGCAAACACCTAAAGAAAAGCGTCAAAGCCCCATAACCAAAAATGAAATGATGCAGGAAATGATAGCCATACAACTAAAGAATCAAGTCCTTATTTTTTTATACATTTACAGAAAATATCAAGATTATGACCGCAATAACTCTAACAGATAAGGAAACAGCAATCAGAGAAAAGCTAATCAAGGCTGTCTCCGAGGGCGAGAAGGTGTATTATTCGGATTTGATAGGTGGAGAGGATGCTTCTCTTATTCGTAGTCTTGGGGCAATATTAGAAAGGATTACCCGATACGATATTGAGAACAAACAGCCTATCTTGGCATCTATTGTTGTCGCTAAATCGACAGACTTACCCAATGAGGGCTTCTTTGAGATGTGTGACTCTGTGACTCACTGATATAGATGCTTGTTTGAGTGATATGCAGAAAGAGTGTTTTGAGTGGTGGGGAAAAGAATTACACTAGTATAGTAGATGAATCGAATGGATATAGTGATTTATTGTGGAAAAAAAATATCTCCATTGAGATGAAAAATTTGAGTAAGGCTGTAGATTTAGCATATCGCCATCAAGCATTGATGAATGAGAAAATCCGTATGGAGTTACTTTTTGACCTCTATAAAAATTATATCAAAAGCATGTTTAAGAAAGAAAAAAAGGATTAGAAAATGAAGGATATAATTGATTTTACAGTCGCCTTTATTGCAACTATACTGGGTATTGCTTTCCCTTTAATTTTGCAATCAATTCAACGATTAGATGAAAAATATTCTTCTACTCGCATAATGAAACGGTTCGTAAAAGAGACATACTTCAAGTTGTTTTACATTTCCCTTATAATAACTATTGTCTTATCTTTTTTATGGTTTTTGGATTCACACAAATTTTTCAATACACCTATTTTAGAGTTACAAATAGACATTTTATTGTATATATCAACTGGGATAACTGTAGTTCTACTATTTTTGCTTTTTCAGCTTATTCAAACATATAACTTCCCTACTGACTTAAGTTCTGTAATATTCACCGAAAACCCTCCTACACCACCATCGAAAGACGATCTGCTCGATATCAATGATCTATACGTGTACGGTATGCATATACAAGATGAAGATATTGCTCTTAAATTTCATGATTGTATGATTTCATATTTAGCTGAATTTAGAGAGCAGCACCCTAATGAAAAATTAGTTTATGAGCCTTGGTTTTACAAAATGCTCCGAAACATTAATGAGTCTATGTTGAATGAAAATAATTCATATGTTTCTTCAATATATAATGTCAATGTTATAGACTGGCTCCTTGACCGCGGTTTAAATACATTTACAAGCAATGATACTTTTAGGGTAATTTGGCTTATTCTTCTTGCTCAAATAAAACGAGGAGATGACAATAGGCTTAATTCTTTTCTCGATTCATTATACTATCACATGCAAGGATGCAGCTTTCAACATAATAGATATGATCTTTCTCCAGAAAAAGAAAAATCGGTAAAGGAAGAGGAGGAAAATCTAAAATGGTTTTTCTATACTTTATCAGGGTTGTTATTAAATGAAAATAAAATATACACGATAGAATTGGGAGCAAATCTTACTCATTCGGAACCACCCAAATACTATTTAACTCCAAACAATATAGACGAAGTAATGCGATATTTAGTGAAGATGCATTATCAATATGAATTGAATTTTATAATGCAATATTTTTCATTATTTCAGTACCCCAATCTTCGCGGAATATTTGACAATGACACTAAGGTAGCTTACATCAAAGAAGTATTTGCATTCTTTTTCTTAAGATTATATACATTAATCCCTAATTATGGGAATAATCCTTTAAGAGAACCAAACTATCCAAATAATGTAAGAGATTTACATATTTGGTTAGATGAAATTAAAATTTTAAAATCAAATGTAGAAGAACTTCTACACAATAAGCGGAGATTGGAAGAATATCGATTGCCAATGGCAAATGAAGATTGGGAACCGATAAAAGAGGGAATTCCTTTACCGCTGAACTTAATAGATATTTTACAAAAAGAGTGTGAGAATCGAATAGAGACATTAAAAAATAATCCTGAAATTAGTAAAGAGAAAATTGATTTGTTTAAAGAAAAAACGAGGCAGTCTATTGATAACTTTAGGAAACAAATAAAGAATATAAACAATTACAAAATATCTGATGGAATAGAATGTAAAATAATTTCCCATAAAATAAATGGAAATTGGATTGTGGAAACAGCTGCATTTTGTGATAATCAAGAGATTAGTTATGTCGATTTTGATGAAATATCAGGAAACTTGATAATGCAAAAGGCAAGAGCATTTTTATACAAAGACTATTTTTCTTCTATAAATACAACTTCATTTAAAGTCTCGGATCAAGATATTTTTTCTATTATTAATAAGTTACTAGGAGACAGTCTAGATCTGTATGTAATAATAAATTTTGACCTTTACGTTCCATATTATGCACATTTTGAAAAAGATATTAAATTTGTAGAAAATGATGATATTTCAAAAGCATATTATCGAAATGTAGAAATTATCACACCTCCCATTAGTGTTCCTGTAGATGAAAGAGGGTTCTGTGTAATGAAGAAAGAAGAACTTGCTAATATAACGTTAAGTGATCCTTATGATATGTTCGTAGAACCATTGGCTGAAAACAAGAAAAAATCAAAAATCAAAGCCTATGTTAATTTAGAAATAAAATCTCCTAAAATAAGTGAGTGTATAAAACTCGTGTCCTCTTATAATGATAAAGAATGGGATAATATAGACCAAATAGAATGGAGCAACCGCAACTAATCAATTATTTTACCTTTATAATATGGGGTAAAAGTTCTATCTTTAAGCATCTTTTTGATTAATCAGTGCCCATTCCAGTGCTCTTTTTAGCGCTTCTCCATGACTATTGCAGCCTCACATAGCTTCTTAATTTACATCTAGCAAGGAATTGAAAGAATCCACGCAAAGCAGCGAAAATCATTTCAATTCACGGTAAACTCACAAGTGTGCCCACTTTTTTAAACTCAACTATTCGATATCAGATAGTTGAGTTTTTAATTTTATAATGAATATCATTAACTTTTACAATATTTTATTCCCATGTCTATTATTTCCTTTATTACTGCATAAGGTATTACAATTTTACAAATCAGAATTTTACTTCAAAGCGATGCATGCTGTTTTGGTAAGAATATATTATTTCCCAACCATGAAGTTTGCATACCTGATATGCAATGGATAAACCCAGCCCATTACCTTTTTTGTTTTCTGATGTCCTACTAAATCTCCGGAATATTTTGTCACTATCTAAGGGTTGTTTCTCCCCGGTATTTTCTATAATAAAAGAACCTTCACTGAGTGTAATAATAATTTGGGCATCTGCTGTTGCTGTATTATGACGAATAGAATTTACAACCAGATTATTTATTAAACTCTCTAATAATATTTTATTTGCTGATAAAGTTACATCTTCAATATTGGTCGTAATCGCAATACCTTCGCTCTCTGCCAAAACTTTCAGATAATCGAGTTGTTTCTCCAAGACCCGTCTAAAGTCAATATTTTCAGTCTCTTTAAACTGATTGTTATCTATTCGCGCCAGTAATAGCAGATTTTTATTTAAGCGGGTTAAACGGGAGAGGATATCATATAAAGAATGAATTGTTTCAACTTGCTTCTCGGAAAGATTCGGCTCCTGAAAAAAAACGTCTAATTTACTTTGAAAAACCGCCAAAGGTGTTTGCAGTTCATGGGATGCGTTTTGGACAAACTCTTTTTGTTGATTATAAGCTTTTTGGTTATTACTAATTAAATTTGATAATATTGTATTTAACCGGTCAAATTCTTTTATATCAACTTTATCAAAATGGGGAACATTTCCTTTAATAATATCAAAGTTGTCAGCTTTAGATAAACTACTATAAAAAGGCTTCCATAGTTTTCTTGATATAATTCTTTGAACAAGCAACGTACACACAAGCAATATAAGAAACAATATCCCATATTGCCCGACAAGGGCACTAATCAAATCCTTATCTTCAATCATTGCTATACGTGACACGAGAATATACGGATTGCCCTGAATCTTTATTTCCTTATAATAAATCCTGTAATCAACTTCGTGTCCTTCAGCCTTGTTATAATAAGATTTTTGAATTACGCGGTTCATGGGATAGGCAATATCCGCATCCATGATTTCCATCTCATTATTATACTTATTCCAATGTCCTATTTCGTCAACAGTAAAGGTCGGCAGGTATTCAGATACAAACTCGTCACTTCTGTAAATAATCAGTTCGTCCAGATCCTCGGCATAGAAGTGTTTCATTACTAAAAAGAATAAAGGCGAACAACATATCAATAGAATGACAGTCGACACAGCAAACTGCCACATGCTTTTACTCAACAACCCTTTCATTCTACCCATTGATAACCCGTTCCATAAATAGTTTTAATACAATTCTCGCAACCAATATCCGCTAGTTTGGACTTTAAATTCTTTATATGAGCATATACAAAATTGTGACTATCCAACATATCAGCCATATCACCCGATAAATGTTCGGCAATAGCATTTTTTGATACCACTCTGTTTTTATTTCCTATAAGGTATAACATTAATTCATATTCAGATTTTGTAAGTATAACAAGGTTTCCATTTACTGTAACTGTTTTAGACAGGAGGTTTATTTCCGCCTTATTTGATTTAAGTACATTGTTATGAGAAAATTGCTGTCTTCTCATAAGTGCATAAATTCTTATACTTAATTCGGAAAGAGGGAACGGCTTTGCCAAGTAATCATCCGCACCGATTTTCAAGCCTGTAATTTTATCATCTAAAGAGCCCCTTGCCGAAATAATGATAATTCCACTGTCGATATTACGTTTTTTGATTTCCTCCAGTATTTCCAATCCATCACCTCCCGGCAGGTTCAAATCCAAAAGAATACAATCATAACTATACATCGAAATTTTTTCTATCGCGCTGTCAAAACTATAAGCCTGTTCACACAAATAATTATCAGCTGACAGATAAGTCACTATATTTTGTGAAAGTTCCCGCTCATCTTCTATTATCAGGATTTTCATTTTCTTAAGTCTTGTATTATTGTTTATCCATTAATATAACTAAAGAACCGCCGGCAATAAATAAACCACCCACGATCACTTTCCAGCTGACAGTCTCTCTCAGTATAATAAATGAAAGGAATATTGTAAAAACAACGCTCAATTTATCTATTGGAGCCACTTTAGACGCATCTCCCAATTGCAATGCCTTAAAATAGAATAACCATGATAACCCTGTGGCTATTCCCGAAAGGATAAGAAATGCCCAATTCATCTTTGTCAATTCTTTTATCCCGCTAATCCCGCCGCTTGCAAACACAATACCCCAGGTAATAAGAAGAATAACACAAGTCCTGATAGCTGTGGCTAAATTAGAATCGACATTCTTAATTCCTATTTTGGCGAAAATAGCAGTCAGAGATGCAAATACAGCAGAAAGTATAGCATAATATTTCCACATAACTATTCGATTTTCAATTATATTCCAAATGTAGTAAATCAACTTTGTAGAAAAATTGAATACAATAATATTTTATTATTCCGTTGCAGTCAAAATTCTAAATTTCTGCAAAATCAAACATCAATTTTGCAATATTATTATTCATATTAGCAGATGAAACATTTACTTGCGGTTATTTTATTGCTTATAGTTGGCAGTTTTAGCATATACGCACAACAGGAGGATACAATAAAAATAAAAATGCCTCCCCAAATTATGGTACAATCTAAAGACTCGCTGGGGAAGGATAAAAACAGCTTAAATTTTACACCTTTGTATCGGGATTATAATCGTTTGGAAAATGATCTACTTATATCAATGGATGAAAAAATTACTTCCTCATTCGATAAATCCAAAGGGAAGACAAATATATTCAATGCTCCCTATTCAAAATTCATTATCCCTGCAGCACTGGTATCTTATGGAATCATAACCAGAGGAAATAAGCCTTTGCAACAGCTCGACCATAGCACCAACAACGAAGTCAACGAACACTTGAAAGTATCCATCCCCATTGATGACTATTCTCAGTTTGCTCCGGCCATAGCTGTATACGGACTTGACTTTATGGGAATAAAGGCGAAGCATAATTTCAGGGATCGTTCCATTATAATGGCAACATCTTATATTGTTATGGGAGCAACTGTACAAACAATGAAAAACACGATACCCGTTCTACGTCCGGATGGCTCGAACGATAAATCATTTCCATCGGGACATACCGCGACTGCCTTTGTCGGGGCACATATACTGTTCAAAGAATATAAAGATACCTCGCCATGGATCGGTATAGCCGGATATGCCGTCGCAACGGGTACCGGAACATTACGCGTATTAAATAAAAAACATTGGGCAAGCGATGTGGTTACCGGTGCCGGCATAGGCATCTTAAGCGCAGAAGCAGGATATCTGATGCTTCCGGTTTTCCATAGTATGCTTGGGATAAACAATAAAACTAACAATCTCACCATAGCCCCATCGATAGGAGTCGACAATTACGGTATAGGTTTATTATATACATTTTAATACTTTGCCACATAGTACATGACAAAAAATATTACAAAATCTTATATTGCCCTTACAGGGCGCGGTTTCAGGGATTGTATTTTCCTACCCAAGGCGTTGCCATTGGGCTATATTATGTAGCCCCTTCAGGGCATCGTGGAAAGAAACAGGCTGAAAGCCTGATATATTCCAGCCCGGGGTAACACCCCGGGTAGATGACAGACTAGGGAACCGTGCCCTGTAAGGGCAACATAATAAGCCTTTTAAATATATATAAAATATTTTTTGTCATGTACTATGACTTTGCCATAAATATCAGGATCATAAATATAAATTCTAAATTTCTGCAAAATCTTAGCCATAACTTTGGATAAATTTTAGCCCAATGTATTATGTTCGATAAAATAATACCTTACGAGAAAAATCTGTTTTTGGCG
The DNA here is from genome assembly GCF_054601275.1 of Dysgonomonas reticulitermitis. Taxonomy (NCBI): domain Bacteria; kingdom Pseudomonadati; phylum Bacteroidota; class Bacteroidia; order Bacteroidales; family Dysgonomonadaceae; genus Dysgonomonas; species Dysgonomonas reticulitermitis. The sequence continues at coordinate 268,401 of NZ_BAAHWU010000001.1, forward strand.
ATAAATGGTGCGCATACCAATTTATTAGATAATATGTTGTGGCTGTTTTCAAGCATGAGTATATGGATTCCTCCGGCTTTATTCCTGATTTTGAATATTGTCTATAAAAAAAGCTGGAAACAATGGCTGCCGGTATTATTAGGTATAGTACTGGTTTTTATTCTTTGCGATCAACTATCCTCTCATATTATAAAGCCTCTTGTCGCCCGTCCGCGTCCGACCCACTATCCGGAAATAATGGAACATGTCAGAACGCTTTTCGGATATACCGGAGGTCAGTATGGATTCATTTCAGGACATGCGACCAATAGCTTTGGGTTTGCGATGTTTACAGCTTTGTTATTTCGGAACAGATTATTTACCTTTACCATTTTTGTTTGGGCGTCTATAGTTGCCTATTCACGCATTTATCTGGGAGTACACTTTATTTCTGATATCGTAGGAGGAGTAATAGCAGGAATAACAATGGGTTTCCTGGTCTATAAAGGCTATATATACATTACGTCTAAGATTCAGGTTAATAATACTATAAGTCAATACAATATTGAATATTCTAATAAGCAGATCGATACAATGACAATATTTATCATATTATATATATTGTCTTTCGCTGCTTTAAGTAAATATATAATACTATTTTTGCAATAACTTATACAATGAATAGAGTAATATCGGTTCTAATATTCTCATTGGTAATATGTGCGGGTTGCTATAATGACGGCGATAATTATGTGCCGGACATTAAGGTTCATACATTTTATGAAACAATAGATAAACCCGGAATAAAGATTCCCTACATCGGCGCCAAAGTATTCTATTATTATAAAGTTTGTCTGGAAGATTCTATAGGATATACATACAACGGAGAAGGGCTTTTACGAAATATTCAAACCAACTAAATGAATTATACAAATTAAAACTATATGAATACTACCAAAAAAGTACATGTAATTATTAATCCGGTATCAGGTACAAAATCGAAGAAAAATATTCCCGATTATTTTCAATCTATGGATGCTAAAAGATTTAGTATCCAACTACTATATACAGAATATCCGGGACATGCGACAGAATTGGCAAGAGAAGCAGTTGCAAATAATGTAGATTATGTTATTGCGGTGGGCGGAGATGGCACTATAAACGAAATCGCAAAAGCACTGATCGGCACTAATACTACCTTGGGAATACTTCCTGTCGGCTCGGGCAATGGATTGGCCAGAAGTTTGAACATACCTATGAATAAAGCAAAAGCTATAAACATTATAAGTAAAGGGATAACAAAGCAAATCGACTATGGAATAGTTAACGAACATATCTTCCTATGTACATGTGGAGTCGGATTTGATGCTCTGGTAAGCGAGAAGTCAAAAGATAAGACAAAACGAGGAAAACTGATGTATGCCAGAAACATGATCAGCACATTCTACAACTTTAATCCTGAGAGATATAAAATCATAACTTCTGCACAGACATTCGAAATAGATGCTTTTGTCGTTACCTGCGCCAACGCTCCTCAATATGGCAATGACGCTTATATAGCGCCAAATGCAAAAATGGATGACGGGCAAATGAACATTGCTATTCTAAAGCCTCTTTCTGTACTTAATATTCCTAAAATAGCCATACAGATGTTTTCTAAGACAATAGGTAATAATCGCAAGAAAATAGAGATTATGACTACCGAGGCTACTATATTACGGAAAAATGGAGGAGTAATGCACCTGGACGGGAACGCCATACACACCGGGAATGAGATAAATATAAAAATCGTTCACCGTGGATTAAATGTCCTTATTCCTTCAGCAATTTTATAAGTATTTAAGCAAAAAGAATGAAAATAAAAGAGATAAAAATACAATCCGGAATATACACTTTCGCTTTCAGCAGGCTAATAACGTTATCTGTTATCATAGGCTTCCTTACAAGAATTGTCCTACTGTTTAATGAACAAACTGATTTATCTTTCCCTGTACCGGATTGGCTCAAAATATTCGGATTTGGATTGATAAACGATATATGTTTCGGATTTATCGCTTCTTTTTTTCTATGGATGACATTTATATTTTTCTCGGAAGGAAAATACAGGAAACCTTGGGGATATATTATTGAAGGATTACTCGTATTGGCTTTCTGCTATGTTTCGTTTTTCAATACCATATTTGATGAGTACGGCAGTGTTGTTCCTAAAATCGCCCGGTATTTTCTGCTCTACAAATTTGTTAGTTTTACTATCCGTCTGCTTATACCTTCGGTAAGAGATAAATGGCGGGCGAGTCAATTTTATCTTATATTTTTTATTTATGTATTCTGTACTATATTAAATGCTATATGTGAATATGTTTTCTGGAATGAATTCGGGGTACGGTATAATTTTATTGCCGTAGATTATCTAATCTATACAAATGAAGTTATAGGAAATATCGTTGAATCTTACCCTGTTATACCTATGTTTGCCGGATTACTCATTATTTCGTTAGGAATTTCATATATATTGTTGCGAAAACAAGAGTTGTCTTTTTCTGTCCTGGCATCCTTCAGGACTAAAATGCTCGTTACCGGAACTTATATTATATTATTTATCATTTCTTGTGGACTATTAAATTTCAATTTACGCTTTCAACAAGCCGGCAACGTATACATAAACGAATTGCAGGCAAACGGACTACATCGCTTTTATCTGGCCTTTTTAAATAGCGAACTCCAATATGAAGAATTCTACATTACCATCCCCGAGGACAAGGCTATGACTATTATCCACGAGGAATATGGTAGCAGTGAAAATAACCTCCAAATCATAAAAGACTCTTTACCCGAAGTTCATAAAAACATTATCCTTATCACGGTCGAAAGCCTTAGCGCCTCATTCCTCAATCGTTATGGAAACGCAGAAAATATAACTCCCTGTTTGGATAAACTAATGGATGAAAGTCTTGTCTTCGACAATATGTATGCGACAGGCAACAGAACGGTGAGAGGACTTGAAGCGGTAACACTCTGTCTTCCTCCAAGTCCGGGAGAGAGTATTGTAAAGCGAGCCAATAACTCAGATTTATTTTCAACAGGAAAAGTATTGAAAGAAAAAGGATATATCGTCCAGTATCTATATGGTGGTGACAGTTATTTCGATAATATGGAAACATTCTTTTCCGGTAATGGTTATGAGATAATTGACAAAAAATCCTTTGCCAAAGATGAAATAACCTTTAGTAATATCTGGGGTGTTTGCGATGAAGATATATACAATAAAGCTATTAAAGTTTTTGATAATGATACAAAAACGGGGAAACCTTTCTTCGGCCATATAATGACCGTCAGTAATCATCGTCCGTTTACTTACCCGCAAGGTAAAATAGATATTCCCAATGATTCTAAATCCAGAAATGGAGGTGTAAAATATACAGATTATGCAATCGGCCGGTTTATAGAAATGGCCAGGCAACAATCGTGGTTTAATAATACCATATTTGTTATTACTGCCGACCATTGTGCATCGAGTGCCGGAAAAACGGAGATACCCCTCGATAAATATCATATTCCGGCTATCATCTATGCTCCGGGATATATCGAGTCTCAGCAAGTGAATACACTTGTTTCACAAATAGATATTATGCCTACGTTATTCGGCTTGATGCATTTTTCTTACAGTTCTTATTTTTATGGAAAAGATGTATTTTCTCCTGATTATAAGTCCAGGGTTTTGGTGGCTACCTATCAGAATCTGGGATATTGGAAAAATAATATTTTTACAGTATTATCTCCTGTAAGAAAAGTCAATCAATATCAAGTTAAGCAGAATGGCAATTACCAGTTTGAATTAACGCCTCTAAATCAAACCGACTCTGTTTCATTAAATCAGGCAATATCTAATTATCAAACAATAGGTTACAGCCTAAATAATTAAATAACTTATCCGATAAGGAGAGAAGACACTAACTCTTAAGATACTTATAGTAATTATAAATGGATGAAAACAGATTCTTACGTCTCTTTAGTTTAACTTGTCTATATAAATTAAGGTAAGCATCCATATGAAAGCTAAGATAACATTAATGAGAATAAAAGACAAGGCAGACTTTTTTATACTTGAACTTAAAATGACTTTTTAAGGATTGACTAAATAACATGAAAAAACTTAATTTAAAAGATGCCAACTTAATGACTGACAGTGAAATGAAAATGATTGTAGGAGGGTATGAAATTGTGGGAGGTGGATATACTACCGCAGCAAGTAGATGCGTTGGTAAAGATTTGTGTGCCGAATGTGTGGCTCGGGTAAACAGTATAGGACAAGATGTTATGGGCAAATGTTCACAAAACTCATTTAATGACGGTCAGCGTTATTGTTCTGAACTAAATTGCCATTATTAAAAAGGAAAATAAAGAACAATGAGGTATAATTATCTGTAATTAATAAAGATATCCCTTGCACAAGTAGGGATATCTTTTTGAAAAAATATAATAAATATTAAGGTTATGGCATCACACATGATAAAACGACTATATAAATACATAAACTCTAATGTTATGAAAACATATAAACTAGTCCTATTTTTATCTTTATTAATGTGTAGTTATAATGTTATTTCTCAAAATAACGATTGGTCCCCTTCAACTATCACACAGCTGGGAGCCAAAATAACTAAAGTAAACGGGAGTATTACGTATTTTATTGATCCCCAATCGAGTGCCTCTGAACGTAAGAGTATCATTGAAACAACAAAAAAATACATAGAGCATAACTTGGAGTTAATAGGAGAATCTGACTTTAAAGATTCTGTTTACATCGTGTTAGCTCGTGACAAAGATGAAATGATTAAATATGCAGGAGGACGAATCTCGGGTATTTCCATGTTGAAAGACCAATATGTTCCCCAAAATATGATCTGTTGTATCCCCAAAGTCCTGAAACATGAACTCATGCATATGATAGTTAGCCTAAAATGGAATCCTTTAATAAAGAATTATATTGGACATCCGGACTGGCTAGCAGAGGGTTTAGCAGTTTATGCTGACCCCGAAGCCGAAGACCTCAAAGGTTTTACCTTAGAAGAAATATATACCAAATTTTATCAAAGTAATAAACTATTGCCGGATTTGTTAACCAAATTTCCAAGTGTTACATCCTCAGAAATTAAAATTGCATATATTCAATCTGGTTACATAGTACAGTTTCTAATTGAAAGATATGGTGTTCAAAAATTTAAAGAGTTGTGGTTTGAAAATTCTGATTTTGAAAGAATATATGGAATAGACCTGGAATGTATGGTTCAAAAAATAAATAACGAACTAGATCAAAGATATTGTAGTTCGATAAAATAAGATTGGGAAGAATTTCCGATTAAGATAGTTATTAACCATCTCTTAGTCTGAAAGTTTGATCTAGTAAATCAACTCTATTGCTAAGTTGCAGGGCAATAGGCAATAAACTGATCACTTATTGTAATATTCTGCGACATAACTAAACAATTTTAACAATGAAGAAACTTAGTAATAAAAGACGCCAGTCTAATGACTGACAGTGAAATGAAGATGATGACAGGCGGGTATGAGGTGACAGGCGGGTATAGTAGTGGAGGAGGTTGTGGAGCTTATCTCTGTAATTCAGATTCGAATTGCCCTCCAGCTGTGAGTGGATATAGTCATTGCACAAAGTGTAAAGAAGCACCAAATACATCTGGTTATAAAGGGTTTTGTTCTTAACTAAAGCAGTTAGGATCAGATGGGTAATATTCCCATCTGATCCTAAAATAATACTCTAAGATATGAAAAGAAAAATGCTTATAATATTTTTGCTGTTTTATTCAGCTTTATATTCTCAGGAATCTCAATTCTGTTTTAATTTGAATGGCAAAATAGAAAATATAGAAAATGTAAAAGGTCAAGAATTAGAACTTTCTTATATTGATAATGGAACGATAATTCAAAAAACCATTGATATGAGAAATGGAAAATTCTCTATAAAAGGAAATATATCCGAACCAACATTTGCACAATTGAAGTTAGGTGAGGTTTCTGTTCACTTTTGGCTTGAGGAAGGTAATATATCTTTATCTTTTTCTGTTGTAGAACCAGACAAATTAGAAATTAAAGGATCTGAACTTTGGCAACAAACAAATATGATAAAGAATGAAGTCTCTAAATCGTTAGTAATACAAGATTCTATAATAAGTGTAAGGGACTTGATTGCAAAAGAACTTGAAATAGAAAAAGATTCAATTCGTACTAAAAAGTTAAAATTAGAACAGAAGAAGGTAACCCAAGTATTAGATTCTATTATTAAAAAAAACCAATTATATTCTATCTACCGTTTTCGTTCAGATCCTAACTCTTTTATTACTATAAAAGCTTTAATCCAATTGTTCCCTATGTTCTATGGAAGATGGATTTCATCTGAAGAAGCAATAGAAATATATAACGAATTATCATTTGAAAAGCAAAACACTCCAACTGGCAAGAAAGTGAAACAATTAATAGAAAATTATAGAAATACAGAAATAGGTCATCAAGCTCCTGATTTTGAAACAAAAGATATACATGGAAATACTGTGAAGTTATCAGATTTCAGATGCAAAAAAGCAGTTTTACTTGATGCTTGGGCAAGTTGGTGCGGACCATGTATTAAAAATATTCCGCACATTAACGAAATTTACCATCAATACAAAGACAATGGATTGGTTATTATTGGTATTTCTATGGATTCGGATATAAAACAATGGCAAGAGGCTATAATAAAATACAAGACAGAAGACTGGATACATATATTAGCTGATAGAGAGAATCTTAGTTGGTTTACCAAAGGCTTTTCTGAAGAAGATATACTTTTTAAGTATCCATTAATAGAATCAATCCCAAGATATTTTCTAATTAATAAAAAAGGAATAGTTGTAGGTAACTGGAAAAAATATAGTAATGAAATTCTTATAGAATTACAGAAAATATTAGAAAACTAAAAAGTTGCTTTCTAATATTTCACTGAACAACAACTTTATACAACTATTTATTTAGTTCTAAAATAACATCGAAATCACTTAATTAGTCGTCCCTTAAAGAGCATTCATACTTCTGATTATCAGTAAAATAACATTTAAAATAATTGTTTAAATCTGCAAGAATTCATATCTTTGTGGTATAATTCTTGCAGATTTTTATGCTACAATACAGTAAAAAAGATAATCAGAGAAGTTTATTTTTCTCCTTATCAGATACATTAGATCAGCATCATCCGCTTTATATTTTAGCAGATAAAGTGGATTGGGCAATGTTTGAGTATGAA